>NZ_JBCNAD010000009.1:0-8261 GCF_050477905.1 Neobacillus pocheonensis
AACAGCCAAATTTAACAGAGCTTTGTATAAAAAAAGGAACCCCGCTCAGGAAATGAGCGGGGTACATGAAAAAAGTAATTCAAACGGTAGACAAAGTGTAACACAAAATTATATAAAAACCTAATTTCTTTGGATATAAATTTTTGGGAATTAAACGGCACTTTGATTATTGGCTTGTCCGGATAACTGTTGTTCTTTGTTTGGTCTCATAATATTAAAGACGATATTCAGGAAGATTGCCGTCAAGCTTCCAGCTACAATCCCATTGTTTGTTAAAATCTTGACGCTTTCTGGTAAATGATTAAATAAATCTGGAACTGCAGTGACGCCAAGTCCCATGCCGACAGAGCAAGCGATAATTAACAGGTTTTCCTGGGAGGCAAATTCCACTTTACTAAGCATTTTGATTCCATATGCAATAACCATACCAAACATGGCTACCATCGCTCCACCAAGCACAGGTGTTGGGATAACAGTCGTTAATGCACCAATTTTAGGAACAAAACCTAGAACAACCAGAATTCCACCCATCGTATAGATGACGTTTTTCCCTTTTACTCCGGACAACTGGACTAGTCCAACATTTTGTGAGTAGGTAGTATAAGGGAAGGCATTAAACAAAGCACCTAAAATACTTGCAAATCCCTCAGCACGATAACCTTTCGCTAGGTCTTGTTCAGAAAGTTTTTTTCCAGTAATGTCACTTAGTGCAAAATAAACTCCCGTCGATTCAACAAGACTAACAATAGCAACTAAAGTCATTGTAATAATAGGTGTCAATTCAAAAGTAGGAGTTCCAAAGTAAAAAGGTTGTACCATATGAAACCAAGAAGCATCTCCCACCGCAGAAAAATTCACTTTTCCCATAATCGATGCTGCAAGCGTCCCAGCCATTAATCCTAATAGGATCGAAATAGAACGAATAAAGCCTGTTGTAAAACGATACAACAAGATAATAAATAATAAAGTTCCAAATGCAAGACTAATATTGGAAATCGAACCAAAGTCAGGGCTTCCTTGACCTCCAGCGATGTTATTCATGGCGACTGGGATTAGAGTAATCCCAATAATTGTCACGACAGAACCAGTTACAACTGGAGGGAAAAACTTAATTAATTTACCGAAGAAACCCGAAATAAGAATCACGATCAAGCCTGAGAGAAGGATAGAACCATAAATAGATGAAATTCCATATTGACTTCCGATTGCAATCATCGGACCAACCGCTGTAAATGTACAACCAAGAACAATTGGCAACCCGATTCCAAAAAAGCGATTCTGCCAAACTTGTAAAATAGTTGCGATTCCGCACATTAAAATATCGATAGAAACTAAGTAGGTTAATTGTTCGCCATTAAATTTAAGGGCACCGCCAACGATAAGTGGGACAATCACGGCTCCTGCATACATCGCTAATACATGCTGAATACCTAAAGATGCAATTTTGAATGGATGTTGTTTCATTAGATTAATTCCTCCACTTTTTCATTTATAAACTTAACTTCCCCGTTAGAGAGAGACGCAACTCTTGCAAGTGATTCCACTCTTAATCCGGCCTCTTTTAAAAGCCTGGCCCCTTGCTGGAAGGATTTTTCAATGACGATTCCAATACCGGCAATCTCGGCACCTGCTTGCTGCACCATTTCCACTAAACCAAAGGCAGCCTGACCATTGGCAAGAAAGTCGTCAATAATTAACACTTTATCATTCTCGGATAAATATTTTTTTGAGAGTGAAATTTCACTTGTATCATTTTTTGTAAATGAATGAACGGTTGCAGTAAGCAAATCATTATTTAGGGTTAACGATTTTCTTTTTCTAGCAAAAATAACAGGAACTTGCATTTGTAAACCAGTCATCACAGCTGGAGCTATTCCGGAGGATTCGATCGTGACGATTTTCGTAATCCCAACACCCTCAAATTTATTAGCAAATTCTTTTCCTATTTCAAGCATTAATTCCGGATCAATTTGGTGATTCAAAAAAGAATCCACTTTTAGCACATTTTCAGATAGGACCTTACCATCCAATTTGATTCTTTCTTCTAATAACTTCATGCTTAACCCCCTAAGAAAAATAAAAAGCCCAAAAGCCATTACTCACATCAACATTTGAGTGAGGTAATGACCTTTGGGCTTTTAACCGAAAGAATAAATAGAAATCCGCAAATAAAACAATAACGGCTTTCTCATTACCCACTCATAGTCAGATTGTTAACGGCAATCTGGTAGAAACTTGCGGGCCATATCCCCACGATTATATGAGTGAAACTTATTCATTTATATTCACAGTATAACGAGAGAAAAGAGGTAAATCAATCACTTTTTCTTAAAAAACGAATAATTAAAGTGAAATAATAATTTTTGTTCGGGTTTGAAACTGTTTTCAAAGTTGATGAATTGAAGTAGAAGAGAAAGATTGAAGACCAATTCATTTTTATGTACTATTAATATGTACAATTAAATCAGAAAATTCAGAAATGAGATGTGGAGGGATGATATAAGTGGTAAAAACAGTTCGACCCTATTGGCCCAAGCAGGTTCCAACCCAATTGACTTATTTGCAAGGAGAAAAGCCTCTAGTTGAATATTTGGAACAGCACGGGAAACAAAGACCAAATGAAACAGCATATATATTTTATGGAAACAAGATTACATGGGTTAAACTATTAGACTCTGTAAACCGATTCTCAAGTTACTTACGTAAAAAAGGTGTGAAGAAAGGAAGCTGTGTAGCCCTTTATTTACAAAACTGCCCTCAATATATCATTGCTCATTTCGCAATTCAAAAATTGGGCGGCATTGTTGTTCCGTTAAACCCAATGTTTAAAGAGAATGAATTAGCCTATTACTTAGAAGAGGCACCGATCGAAGGAATCATTGTCGGTTCCGAAGGTTTTCCTCTTGTAAAAAAAGCAATTGAAAAAGTACGTCCTCTAAATTTTGTTGTCACTGCCAACTATGATGATTTCCTCCCAGACCAAACCGAATGGAAGTTTCCTGAAGAATTCATTTTTCCAAAACAAACGTTTCCTGAAGCGGATGACTTCTATGAGATTCTCCAAACAGAAATGCCCGTTGATGTGAAAGTAAATGTTAATTTGTGGAATGATGTAGGTTTAATGGTGTTTACTTCCGGTACGACGGGGCGCCCAAAAGGGGCTATGTTAACTTACGGAAATGCTCTATTCAAAGCAGCTGCTTCCTCGCAGGCAAACGGAATAACCGGCGACGAAATTCTCTTAGCCAGTGCGCCGTTATGCCATATCGCCGGCATGCTGATGGGATTGAACACCCCTATCTATTCTGGCAGGCCTTGTGTTTTGTTTATAAGGTTTGATCCGTTAGCCACTGTTGAAGCGATTGAAAAATACAGGGTCAGCTATTGGTATAGTATAGCTCCAATGAATTGGGCCATCTTACAAATTCCAGGGATTGCTGAACGGGATTTATCTAGTTTAAAGACAAATTTAGCAACAAGTTTCGGTGTCCAAGTAACGAAGGATCTTTCTGATAAATGGAAAACGATTACAAACGGAAGTATTCTTTATGAAGCGGCATACGGTCTGAGTGAAACCCACACCTGTGATACCTTTATGCCAAGAGAAAGAATCAAATTCGGTTCCTGTGGCATTCCTGTCTATGACACGGAAATACGCATTCTAAATCTCGAAACAGGTGAGGTTCAGCCTACTGGTAAGCAAGGTGAAATCGTTGTAAAAAATCCGGGTGTATTTAAAGGATATTTAAACCGTTCCAATGCTACTGCGGAAACTCTAAAAGATGGATGGGTCCATACAGGTGACGTTGGATACCTTGATGAGGAGGGTTATTTATTCTTTATCGGCCGTGTGAAGGAAATGATAAAAAGCTCTGGCTATAGTATTTTTCCTGAAGATGTCGAAGCCTTACTTAATCTGCATCCAGCGATTCGTCAGTCCGCCGTCATCGGCATTCCTGATCCGATAAAGGGTGAAGTGGTCAAAGCGTTTGTTGTGCTGAAGGACTCAGCTGCAGAAAATCCGACCCCTTCCGATATTATCAAGTGGTCAAAGGAAAACATGGCCGCTTATAAATACCCCCGCTATGTAGTGATTAAAGAGCAGCTTCCAGCTACGCCATCTGGGAAAGTATTAAGAAAATTGTTAAAAGAGGATTAGGGAGGAAAACATGGATCGTTTACAACAGCTTACAAGTGAATTGTTGGCCAAAAAAGAAGCAGCTCGTTTAGGCGGCGGAAACGAAAAAATTGCGGCACAGCATAGCAGAGGATTGTTAACCGCAAGAGAAAGAATCGAAAAATTAGCAGACCGGGGCACCTTTTTGGAACTCGGAATGTTAAACACTTCTGATGTCATTGGAACGGAGCATAAAAGCTATGGAGACGGGCTTCTTGCGGGTGTAGGGAAGGTGAATGGACGGCCTGCCGTTATTCAAGCTGGTGACAAAACAGTTTTTGCTGGGACAGAAGGGAATGTCCACATTCGTAAATCGAAAAGCATTCATGAATTTGCTGTAAAAAACGGGCTGCCGCTTTTCTCGCTCCATGAAGGAGGCGGGCTTAGGATGCCGGATGGCATGGGATCTGATGGCATAAGTGATAAATTGTTCCCACGAGAGATGCTTACTCTTCACCGTCAAGTACCAACAATGACGGCTATTTTAGGGGATAGCTTTGGAGGACCCACATGGGCTGCAGTTTCCTCCGATTTTGTTACTCAACTTCAAGGAACATGTATGGCGATTGCAGGACCAAGAATGCTTGAGCTTGCCAATGGTCAAAAATTAACACCGGAAGAATTGGGCGGAGTGGACGTTCATCATCGTTTTACAGGACAGATTGATGAGGACGGAGCTAGCGAGGGAGAATGCATAGAGCAAATAAAATCCTTTTACACGTATATGCCGCAGAATGCGGAGGAAAGGCCGCTAATGAGAGCAACAAACGATGACCCTTATCGATTAGTTGATGAGGTTTTGGCTATTTTACCGCAGCAAAACAATCGTGTTTATGATATGAAAAAAATCATTGCCTCACTTGTTGATGATGGGGTTACATTTGAGTTTCAACGGAAGTTCGGGAAGGGTTTAATCACCACTTTTGCCCATATGAATGGACACGTGGTTGGGATTGTGGCGAATCAGCCAAGCCATTTTGCCGGGGCACCTGGACCACATGAATGTCAAAAAGCAACGGAATTTATTTGTCTTTGCGATTCCTATCATATCCCGCTTATTTTTTTGCATGACACACCAGGATTCCGCATTAGCAGCGAAGCAGAAAAAGCAAAGATGCCGACAAAGATCATGGTTTGGAATCAAGCGCTCGCCCTATCAACCGTTCCGAAGATATCCGTTATTATTCGAAAAAGCATCGGCGCGGCCTATGGAAATATGTGCGGACCAGGAATGGGCGGCGATTTAGTGGTCGCATGGCCAACTGCGGAAATTAATTTTACAGGTCCTGAAGTCGGTGTCAATGTCGTGTTTGGCCGCGAACTGGCTCGTTCAGAAAACCCAAGTGAAGAAAGAAAGAAACTTTTAGAACTGTGGTCATTTGATAGTTCACCCTATAAAGCTGCTGCCAAACATTTAATTGATGATGTGATTCAGCCCAATGAAACAAGGAAATTCCTCTGCCAGTCGCTTGAATATTTATTAACCTCAAAAAGAGAAAAGAGTGAACGGCTTCTTGCAACATGGCCAACCGGAATTTAATTTTTATATTTAAGAACCTTTCCAATGGATTGGTTCTTTTTTCTTTGCAATGGATTTGTTCAAAATATCCTTTTCTCAATTTGGGCAATCTAAAATCATTAATATTTTTTTATTTTTTGTCCTCTAGGCATGAACATTTTCTAAAAAGTGTGATAAAGTATATTACAGGAATCCTATTATATAGGCATTTAACGAAGATATAACTGTCTTTTTGGAGCGGACAAATGTATTTGTTAAAACGACAAGAGGCTGCTCAGATAATATGAGGGGGTAAAGAAATGTCCAGTAACGTTTTAGAGCAATTTTTAAATGAAAACCTTGAAGATTTAAAAGGCAAAGGCCTTTACAATGTCATAGACCCGCTAGAAAGTCCGAATGGACCGATGATCACCATTAATGGAAAAGAACTTGTCAACCTTTCTTCGAATAACTATTTAGGCTTGGCAACAGATGAGCGTTTGAAAAAAGCTGCAGCAGAAGCGATTGAGAAATATGGAGTCGGTGCTGGTGCCGTTCGTACCATTAATGGAACACTTAAGCTACATGTTGAATTAGAGGAAAAACTAGCTGAATTTAAACATACGGAAGCAGCAATTGCCTACCAGTCAGGATTTAATTGTAACATGGCCGCGATTTCTGCCGTTATGGATAAAAATGATGCCATTTTATCAGACGAATTAAACCATGCCTCCATCATTGACGGATGTAGACTATCTAAAGCTAAAATCATTCGAGTTAACCATTCTGATATGGAAGATTTACGAGCAAAGGCGAAAGAAGCAAAAGAATCTGGTCAGTACAATAAAATCATGGTCATAACAGATGGCGTGTTTTCGATGGATGGCGATGTTGCCTTATTACCTGAAATAGTAAAAATTGCCGAAGAATTTGATTTAATTACATATGTCGATGATGCCCATGGCTCTGGTGTTCTCGGAGAAGGTGCAGGGACGGTCAAGCATTTTGGCCTATCTGACAAGATTGATTTCCAAATCGGGACGCTTTCAAAAGCGATCGGTGTTGTCGGCGGATATGTTGCTGGGAAGAAAAACCTGATTGATTGGTTAAAGGTTCGCAGCCGTCCTTTCTTATTTTCTACTTCTTTAACCCCGGCAGATGTTGCAGCAAGCAAAAAGTCGATAGAAATTTTAATGGAAAGCACAGAGCTTAATCAAAAGCTTTGGAAAAACGGCGACTATCTGAAAAAAGGGTTAAAGGAATTAGGATTTAATATCGGCAACAGTGAAACTCCGATTACACCTTGTATTATTGGAGACGAAAGCCTGACCCAGCAATTTAGCAAACGATTAAATGAAGAAGGCGTTTATGCCAAAGCGATTGTTTTCCCAACCGTACCTAAAGGAACAGGCAGGGTTCGTAATATGCCGACTGCTGCCCATACTAAAGAAATGCTTGATCAAGCAATTTCTATTTATGAAAAAGTAGGGAAAGAAATGGGTATTATTTAAGATTACAATGACTGAGGTGGAGAAACAGCATGAAACGAATATTAATTACTGGAGCTTTAGGGCAAATTGGATCTGAATTAACCATGAAGCTAAGAGATATATACGGGCCAGACAATGTCATTGCGACAGATATTAAAAAGAATGACAGTGAAGCAGCACAAAGCGGTCCCTTTGAGATTTTAGACGTAACAGATTTAAAAAAAATGGTTGGGATAGCAAAAAAATATAAAGTTGATACTGTCATGCATTTAGCTGCACTTCTATCAGCAACAGCAGAAGAAAAACCTGTATTTGCTTGGAATTTAAATATGGGCGGTTTAATGAATGCCCTTGAAACAGCAAGGGAATTAAAGGCACAATTTTTTACACCTAGCTCAATCGGAGCATTTGGACCTTCTACACCGAAAGACGATACACCACAAGATACCATCATGCGCCCAACCACCATGTATGGGGTAAATAAAGTAGCAGGCGAGCTATTGTCTGATTATTACCATCAAAAATTTGGGGTAGACACAAGGGGAGTGCGTTTTCCTGGTTTAATTTCCTACGTAGCCTTACCTGGCGGTGGAACGACCGATTATGCCGTGGAAATCTACTATGAGGCAGTCAAAAATGGTAAATACACATCCTACATTGATAAAGGTACCTACATGGATATGATGTATATGCCAGATGCATTGAAGGCGATCATTGACCTAATGGAGGCAGATGCATCAAAGTTAATCCATCGGAACTCCTTTAATGTTAGTTCGATGAGCTTTGATCCAGAAGAAATTGCAGCAAGTATTGCAAAATATATCCCTGGATTTAAAATAGCTTATAATGTGGATCCTGCCCGACAAATGATTGCGGATAGCTGGCCAAATTCCATTGATTCATCAGCAGCTAAAGAAGAATGGGGCTTCAAATTCGACTACGATTTAGACAAAATGACGAAGGATATGATTGACAAACTGCGTCAAAAACTACGAATGAAAATCTCTAGCTAATGAAAAAAACAGCGAAGCAATGCTTTCGCTGCAGATTGTAGACAAAAGGCATTCGAATGAGTCCATTCGGATGCCTTTTGTTG
>NZ_JBCNAD010000011.1:0-2945 GCF_050477905.1 Neobacillus pocheonensis
TTAGAGTAAAACCTTTTAGGTTAAGTTAGAAAGGGCGCACGGTGGATGCCTTGGCACTAGGAGCCGATGAAGGACGGGACTAACACCGATATGCTTCGGGGAGCTGTAAGTAAGCTTTGATCCGGAGATTTCCGAATGGGGGAACCCACTGCTCGTAATGGAGCAGTATCTTTACCTGAATACATAGGGTATGGAAGGCAGACCCGGGGAACTGAAACATCTAAGTACCCGGAGGAAGAGAAAGCAAACGCGATTCCCTGAGTAGCGGCGAGCGAAACGGGACATAGCCCAAACCAAGAGGCTTGCCTCTTGGGGTTGTAGGACACTCAACATGGAGTTACAAAGGAACGGGGTAGATGAAGCGATCTGGAAAGGTCCGTCATAGAAGGTAAAAACCCTGTAGTTGAAACTTCGTTCCCTCCTGAGTGGATCCTGAGTACGGCCGGACACGTGAAATCCGGTCGGAAGCAGGGAGGACCATCTCCCAAGGCTAAATACTCCCTAGTGACCGATAGTGAACCAGTACCGTGAGGGAAAGGTGAAAAGCACCCCGGAAGGGGAGTGAAAGAGATCCTGAAACCGTGTGCCTACAAGTAGTTAGAGCCCGTTAATGGGTGATAGCGTGCCTTTTGTAGAATGAACCGGCGAGTTACGATTACATGCAAGGTTAAGTTGAAGAGACGGAGCCGCAGCGAAAGCGAGTCTGAATAGGGCGATTTGAGTATGTGGTCGTAGACCCGAAACCAGGTGATCTACCCATGTCCAGGGTGAAGTCCAGGTAACACTGGATGGAGGCCCGAACCCACGCACGTTGAAAAGTGCGGGGATGAGGTGTGGGTAGCGGAGAAATTCCAATCGAACTTGGAGATAGCTGGTTCTCTCCGAAATAGCTTTAGGGCTAGCCTCACGTAGTTAGAGTCTTGGAGGTAGAGCACTGTTTGGACTAGGGGCCCTCATCGGGTTACCGAATTCAGACAAACTCCGAATGCCAAAGACTTATCCGTGGGAGTCAGACTGCGAGTGATAAGATCCGTAGTCAAAAGGGAAACAGCCCAGACCACCAGCTAAGGTCCCAAAGTATACGTTAAGTGGAAAAGGATGTGGAGTTGCTTAGACAACCAGGATGTTGGCTTAGAAGCAGCCACCATTTAAAGAGTGCGTAATAGCTCACTGGTCGAGTGACTCTGCGCCGAAAATGTACCGGGGCTAAACGTATCACCGAAGCTGTGGATTGACATCGTAGATGTCAGTGGTAGGAGAGCGTTCTAAGGGCGTTGAAGCTAGACCGTAAGGACTGGTGGAGCGCTTAGAAGTGAGAATGCCGGTATGAGTAGCGAAAGACGGGTGAGAATCCCGTCCACCGTATGCCTAAGGTTTCCTGAGGAAGGCTCGTCCGCTCAGGGTTAGTCGGGACCTAAGCCGAGGCCGAAAGGCGTAGGCGATGGACAACAGGTTGATATTCCTGTACCACCTCTTTATCGTTTGAGTGATGGGGGGACGCAGGAGGATAGGGTAAGCGCACTGTTGGATATGTGCGTGTAAGCAGTTAGGCTGGTGAATAGGAAAATCCGTTCACCATAAAGCTGAGCTGTGATGCCGAGGGAAATTTAGTACCGAAGTTCCTGATTCCACACTGCCAAGAAAAGCCTCTAGCGAGATAAAAGGTGCCCGTACCGCAAACCGACACAGGTAGGCGAGGAGAGAATCCTAAGGTGAGCGAGAGAACTCTCGTTAAGGAACTCGGCAAAATGACCCCGTAACTTCGGGAGAAGGGGTGCTTTTTGAGGTGAATAGCCTCGAAGAGCCGCAGTGAATAGGCCCAGGCGACTGTTTAGCAAAAACACAGGTCTCTGCGAAGCCGCAAGGCGAAGTATAGGGGCTGACGCCTGCCCGGTGCTGGAAGGTTAAGAGGAGGGGTTAGCGCAAGCGAAGCTCTGAATCGAAGCCCCAGTAAACGGCGGCCGTAACTATAACGGTCCTAAGGTAGCGAAATTCCTTGTCGGGTAAGTTCCGACCCGCACGAAAGGCGTAACGATCTGGGCACTGTCTCAACGAGAGACTCGGTGAAATTATAGTACCTGTGAAGATGCAGGTTACCCGCGACAGGACGGAAAGACCCCGTGGAGCTTTACTGTAGCCTGATATTGAATTTTGGTACAGCTTGTACAGGATAGGTAGGAGCCTGAGAAGCCGGAGCGCCAGCTTCGGTGGAGGCGTCGGTGGGATACTACCCTGGCTGTATTGAAATTCTAACCCGCACCCCTGATCGGGGTGGGAGACAGTGTCAGGTGGGCAGTTTGACTGGGGCGGTCGCCTCCTAAAGAGTAACGGAGGCGCCCAAAGGTTCCCTCAGAATGGTTGGAAATCATTCGTAGAGTGTAAAGGCACAAGGGAGCTTGACTGCGAGACCTACAAGTCGAGCAGGGACGAAAGTCGGGCTTAGTGATCCGGTGGTTCCGCATGGAAGGGCCATCGCTCAACGGATAAAAGCTACCCCGGGGATAACAGGCTTATCTCCCCCAAGAGTCCACATCGACGGGGAGGTTTGGCACCTCGATGTCGGCTCATCGCATCCTGGGGCTGTAGTCGGTCCCAAGGGTTGGGCTGTTCGCCCATTAAAGCGGTACGCGAGCTGGGTTCAGAACGTCGTGAGACAGTTCGGTCCCTATCCGTCGTGGGCGCAGGAAATTTGAGAGGAGCTGTCCTTAGTACGAGAGGACCGGGATGGACGCACCGCTGGTGTACCAGTTGTCTTGCCAAAGGCATCGCTGGGTAGCTATGTGCGGACGGGATAAGTGCTGAAAGCATCTAAGCATGAAGCCCCCCTCAAGATGAGATTTCCCATAGCGTCAAGCTAGTAAGAACCCTGAAAGATGATCAGGTTGATAGGTCAGAGGTGGAAGCGCGGTGACGTGTGGAGCTGACTGATACTAATCGTTCGAGGA
>NZ_JBCNAD010000012.1:0-91052 GCF_050477905.1 Neobacillus pocheonensis
CGTTCGAGGACTTAACCAAGTCATAGCAATATGAACAAGGTGAACTCGTTTTTACAAACTTCTTCTGGATTATCTAGTTTTGAGGGAATGAAATTTTTTAAAATTACCTCTTGAAAAATATTAAAAAGACATTATAATAAAATAGTGTCGTATAAATGGTCTGGTAATAATGGCGAGAAGGTCACACCCGTTCCCATACCGAACACGGAAGTTAAGCTTCTCAGCGCCGATGGTAGTTGGGGCATGCGCCCCTGTGAGAGTAGGACGTTGCCAGGCTGTTACACTATAATTATTCCGCAGTAGCTCAGTGGTAGAGCTATCGGCTGTTAACCGATCGGTCGTAGGTTCGAGTCCTACCTGCGGAGCCATTTATATGGAGAGCTGTCCGAGTGGCCGAAGGAGCACGATTGGAAATCGTGTAGGCGGGTAACCCTGTCTCAAGGGTTCAAATCCCTTGCTCTCCGCCATTTAAATTACTGATATGGCCCCTTGGTCAAGCGGTTAAGACACCGCCCTTTCACGGCGGTAACACGGGTTCGAATCCCGTAGGGGTCACCAAATAACTTTCATAAATTTGGAGGATTAGCTCAGCTGGGAGAGCATCTGCCTTACAAGCAGAGGGTCGGCGGTTCGATCCCGTCATCCTCCACCATAATTCATAAAATATTTTAATCGTCGCGGGGTGGAGCAGTCCGGTAGCTCGTCGGGCTCATAACCCGAAGGTCGCAGGTTCAAATCCTGTCCCCGCAATACGGTCTGGTAGTTCAGTTGGTTAGAATGCCTGCCTGTCACGCAGGAGGTCGCGGGTTCGAGTCCCGTCCAGACCGCCATTTTAAATGGAAATGGCTCAATAGAATTTATTAATATGGCTCAGTAGCTCAGTCGGTAGAGCAGATTGCTTACATCATCGATTAAGCTTCAGAGGCAATCTGCGAGAAAGAACGAGAGTTCTTTTGAGCAAAGGCCTTACCTCATATTAATTGTAGGAAATTGATTTAATATGGCTCAGTAGCTCAGTCGGTAGAGCAAAGGACTGAAAATCCTTGTGTCGGCGGTTCGATTCCGTCCTGAGCCACCATTTGATTCTATATTGCTGGCACCATAAATTGTATTGTGTATATTATATGTGGAGGGGTAGCGAAGTGGCTAAACGCGGCGGACTGTAAATCCGCTCCCTCCGGGTTCGGCGGTTCGAATCCGTCCCCCTCCACCATTTATAGGGGTATAGTTTAAAGGTAGAACGAAGGTCTCCAAAACCTTTGGTGTGGGTTCAATTCCTACTACCCCTGCCAATTATATTGTGGCGATTGTGGCGAAGTGGTTAACGCACCTGATTGTGGTTCAGGCATTCGTGGGTTCGATTCCCATCAGTCGCCCCATAATATTTTCAATAAAAATATTTCTAATTTGTTTTAACATTGGGCTATAGCCAAGCGGTAAGGCATCGCACTTTGACTGCGACATGCGTTGGTTCAAATCCAGCTAGCCCAGCCATTTTCGCGGAAGTAGTTCAGTGGTAGAACACCACCTTGCCAAGGTGGGGGTCGCGGGTTCGAATCCCGTCTTCCGCTCCAATAATTATATGGCGGCATAGCCAAGTGGTAAGGCAGAGGTCTGCAAAACCTTTACCACCGGTTCGAATCCGGTTGCCGCCTCCATAATTTTTATGTTTAGTTTAGTTTAGAACAGGTTATTATATTTAGCCGGGGTGGCGGAACTGGCAGACGCACAGGACTTAAAATCCTGCGGTAGGTGACTACCGTACCGGTTCGATTCCGGTCCTCGGCATTAGCTTTATTAAAACAATTTCATTACGCCGGTGTGGCGGAATTGGCAGACGCGCACGACTCAAAATCGTGTTCCTCTGGAGTGTCGGTTCGACCCCGACCACCGGTATCACAAAAACGTTTCTCATTTTTATGAGAAGCGTTTTTTATTTTGGATTGTATCTAAATTTCAAAAGTAATTGACAATTTTTTATCCCTCTTTTATATTCAGGTTAAGTTTATTAATGTTTAAGAGAAAACGAGACTCACACAATGTTCTTTATAATGAGCAAATGCGGGAGTTTTTTTCTATAATAAACACTCGTATAAAGGATGGGTGCCATGAAATCATTTACCTTTAAATCAGATGATGGTGTTGAAATTTTTACGAGAAAATGGGATTCAGAAAGTAAAACAAGGCCAAATGCAATTATTCAAATTGCTCATGGAATGGCCGAGCATATAGAGCGTTATGATAATTTTGCAAACGAATTAGTTTCCCATAACTTCATTGTATATGGCAATGATCATCGTGGACATGGAATAACTGCTCAATTAAATAATTGCAGCGGCTATTTTGCAGATGAGCAGGGATTTGAAAAAGTAGTACGCGATATGCATCTACTCACCACCAGAATAGAAAAAGAATATCCCGATGTCCCAATTATTTTATTTGGGCATAGTATGGGTTCATTTTTATCAAGACGGTATATTCAGTTATATGGGGATAATCTAGCTGGTGTAATATTGAGTGGGACTGGTGGTAATCCTGGAATCATGGGGAAAATCGGCCAGCTAATTGCTGCAAGGGAAATGAGAAAGAAGGGACCTCAGACACCTAGCTCACTGTTAAATAATTTGACGTTTGGAAGTTATAATAAAGGTTTCAAACCCACCCGTACAGAATTTGATTGGTTAAGTAGGGAAGACCGAGAAGTTGATAAGTATATTGAGGATCCTATGTGTGGTGGAATATTCACTTCAGGTTTCTTTAATGATTTACTTACAGGAATTGAATCCATTAATAAACCAGAAAACCTTAAGATGATTCCTACTAAATTACCAATCTTCTTAATTTCTGGCAGGGAAGATCCTGTTGGAAGTAATGCCAAAGGTGTTTTGAAAACATTTAAGGCATATCAACAGGCAGGAATTGAAGATGTAACTTATCAGTTGTATGAAGGTGCTCGTCATGAGATATTGAATGAAACGAATAAAGAAGATGTTTATGCTGATATTATCAATTGGATTGGGAGACATGTTTGAGTACAGCACCGGGCACTCTGAGCCATTGATAGTGCCCGGAGGATTACTTTTTAGTAAGTCCTGGGCACTATGAACGCATGTTGTTTCCCATAAATTATGTTTTTCTATTTTATTCGACAAAAACTGCAGATATCACTTGACTTTATGAAGAATTGGGTTTAATATTATAAAAGTCAACACGATATTTAAATCTTGTATATAAATGCGGGTGTAGTTTAGTGGTAAAACCTCAGCCTTCCAAGCTGATGTTGTGAGTTCGATTCTCATCACCCGCTCCATACATATTAACTAACGCAGTGTACCGTTTCAATGGAGAACGATGCATTGCGTTTTTTTATTATCAACCCAAAACTCGAAACGTACCTTCTCCGCCGTGTATTTGAATAAACATATTCATTAACGATTCCGTCAGTCTATTAGCATTTTCCAAATCTGTTGATGGTCTCAAATAAATAATTTGAAGAGCATTTTTGGTATCTAAGGTTACTGGTGTTCTTACAGAATCAACGAAAGGACTCCCAAACGGTCCAATCAAATCAGATGCTATTATAAGCCGGTCCAATGAATTAGAGCGACCATTTAATCCAATGTACTCCTGGCCCTCCACACCTACCCGAACCTCCACAGGTCCTTCCAAACAATCCAGATCGTAAATACCGATAGGAACTTGATATTGTAACGAGAAAAAATTATTAATATCAATTGCACTTTGAACAGATGAAAGATAATTTTGCTTTTGAATCCTCTTGAAAAGAGCCTCCGCAGAAGGACGGTACCGATTTGGATCCTTGCCAAGCTTTTTAAAAATAGAACGCCATTCTTTAATGCCGGGAAAATCCGTTACCGTTTTATCCTCTAATTCAAAAAATATAGACTCCTGAAACATCTGGAGTCGTCCCTTAAGCATTTGTGGTGAATCACCAACCGTAATCCCCTTATATTCGATAACGCCTAATTTAAAATTAGGAATCTCCATGAAAAGGTCTGATGAAACTTGAATTTCCAACATTCCCACCTCCAAAAATCATTGAAAATAGTTTATCATAAAGTGATGTCCTAACAATAATTAAACGACCTCTAAAATAGATCAATATTCGGGAAGGGTGGGGAAAAAAGTGGAGATTAACAAATTGAAAGAGGAACTTATTGCTTACAGTAAAGAAATCGGTATTGATAAAATCGGTTTTACTAGCGCTGACCCATTCACTGAGTTGAAAAATCGACTAACAAAACAACAAGAACTTGGATACCAATCTGGTTTTGAAGAGCCTGATATTGAGAAACGAGTTAATCCATCTAATCTTCTGGAAGAACCTAGATCCATTATTTCGATTGCCCTCGCATATCCTTCCAAAATGAATGAACGGGTTGAAAGTAAAAAGGGAGAAAGAAG
This sequence comes from Neobacillus pocheonensis, assembly GCF_050477905.1. Lineage (NCBI taxonomy): Bacteria > Bacillati > Bacillota > Bacilli > Caryophanales > Bacillaceae > Neobacillus > Neobacillus pocheonensis. The sequence continues at coordinate 4,426 of NZ_JBCNAD010000012.1, forward strand.
AGGGATTTTTAGCAGGGCTTCATGGGGCCTGGATTATCATCATATTCTCAAAGACAGGCTCCAAAAGCTGGAAGAGTTTATTTTATCAAAGGTACCGGAAGCTCGTTTAAAATCAATGGTCGATACAGGCGAGCTCTCAGATCGTGCGGTTGCAGAAAGAGCAGGAATTGGCTGGAGCGGGAAAAACTGCGCCATTATCACCCCTGAATTTGGCTCCTATGTTTATTTAGGTGAAATGATTACCAGCATCCCATTTGTGCCAGATACACCAATAGAAGATCAATGTGGGACCTGCACAAAATGTTTGGAAGCCTGCCCAACAGGTGCATTGATCCAGGGAGGGCAAATTAATGCACAACGTTGTATTTCATTTTTAACGCAAACAAAAGGAATTATTCCAGATGAGTTTAGAGAAAAGATTGGAAATCGCATTTATGGCTGTGACTCCTGCCAAACAGCTTGTCCTCATAATAAGGGAAAAAACTTTCATTTTCATAAAGAAATGGAGCCAGACCTTGAGATTGCAAAACCATTATTAAGACCGATATTAAAATTAAGTAACCGTGAATTTAAAAATCAGTTTGGTTCTGTAGCAGGATCGTGGAGAGGGAAAAAGCCAATTCAACGGAATGCCATTATCGCTCTTGCCCATTTTAAGGATGAAACGGCAGTCCCCGATTTAATTACCATTTTAGAAAATGAACCAAGCGCTGCAATAAAAGGGACGACAGCCTGGGCACTTGGTAAAATTGGCGGTGAAACCGCAAATGCAGCATTGAAAAAGGCAAAAGAGCAGGAAACCGACATAGAAGTGCAAATTGAGATTGAAAAAGGATTAAGCTTTAAAAATTGATCTATCGGAGCGGCCAAAGGGTTTCGCTCTTTTTTTTCATCTTCTTTCATATGTATGAAAGGAAAGGGGTGAAGAAAATGCGTGAAATTCTTCAGGAACTATTTGAAAAAAGGGCACAGCAATTTGTTGCGAACCATAGAAGTCCTAAGGATTATTTTTCAAAAGCAGAGAGGAAACTAGAATCATTAGCAAAAAGGTCTGCAGAAATCGTGAAAGTGAAGGCAGCTGGAAGGATTATCGAAAAAACGAATGAAGAGGAATTCCAATCTATAAGATACAATGCACATTATCAATATTTAATTAAACAAAAAGGCAATCTTTACATGGAGGAAGAAGTTGAAGAAAGATTAGCCAAATTTTATAAGGAAACATTAATAATGGATGGGGAGATAAAGCCTGTAGAAAATGGATCCCTACATGTGGGGGATTCTCAGCCTTTCATTGCTGATAACCATGACCGCTTAAGTTTTCAATATAACCGCTTAAAAGCAATTCAATATGCTGAACGCTGGTGGAATAGCTATAATCCTGCCTATAAAAAGTTTGAAAATGATTGTACGAATTTTATCTCCCAATGTCTCCATGTAGGCGGAGCGCCTATGAGAGGCTACCCGAGCCGTGGTGCTGGATGGTGGATGCAAAATCATAACTGGAGTTTTAGTTGGGCCATTGCTAACTCATTAAGATTGTATTTATCTAACTCAACAATCGGTTTAAGGGCAAAGCAAGTTAGTAGTCCTGACCAATTGGTATTAGGAGATGTAATTTGCTATGATTTTGAAGGGGATGGCAGGTTCAACCACAATACGATTATCACGGCTAAGGATGCAAATGGAATGCCGTTAGTTAATGCACACACGTACAATAGCCGAATGAGATATTGGGCATATGAGGATTCTTCAGCCTATACACCGAATATTAAATATAAGTTTTACCATATCCTCGATTGAGGCACTAATGTTGAAAGCAGTCAACATAGTGGTATAATTTTTTATAGAGTTATTTATCTGAGGTGAAATTCGTGTCCATACATGTAGTACTATATCAACCACAAATCCCATCTAATACAGGAAATATTGCCAGAACTTGTGCAGGAACCGATACCAATTTACATTTGATTCGGCCACTCGGCTTTTCAACAGATGATAAGATGTTAAAAAGAGCGGGCTTGGATTATTGGGAGCATGTAAATATTGTATATTATGATTCATTAGAGGAGTTTTACGAAAAAAATGCTGGCGGGGAATTTTTCTACCTAACAAAATTTGGACAAAAGCCGCATAGTAGTTTTGATTACAGCAATCCAGAGAAAGATTATTATTTTATCTTTGGGCGTGAAACGACGGGTCTTCCAAAGGACGTTATTGAAAAAAATAAAGAGGTTAGTTTAAGGATTCCAATGAATGAAAACATTCGCTCACTAAACCTCTCCAATACAGCAGCAATACTAATTTATGAAGCACTGCGCCAGCAAGACTATGCCCATTTAAAGTAAACAAAGGAGGCCTATTATTAGGGACCTCCTTTCGTTTATAGAAAGGAACAAAGATATGAACAACGTTATTGAAACCATTCTTAATCATCGCTCACTCCGGCACTTTGAGGACAAGCCTTTAACTAACGAGCAAATCAGGACAATTGTATCGTGTGCCCAATCAGCATCAACCTCAAGCTTTATTCAAGCTTACTCAATCATTGGTGTAAAGGATAAGGAGAAGAAAAGAAAGTTAGCTGAACTAGCAGGCAACCAAGAATATGTAGAGAAAAACGGACATTTTTTTGTTTTTTGTGCAGACCTGTTTCGCCATACCCTTATTGGAGAAAAAGAACAAAAAGATGTGAGCCTATCGATTGAAAGTACGGAGAAATTTATGGTTTCTCTCATCGATGCTTCGCTAGCAGCACAAAATGCCGCTATTGCTGCGGAATCTCTGGGACTAGGAATTTGTTACATAGGTGGTATTCGCAATCAGCTGGAAGAGGTTCAAAAGGTATTAAAAACACCAGAGCGTGTAATTCCTTTGTTTGGACTAGCTGTTGGATATCCCACAAAACAGACAGACCGAAAACCAAGGCTTCCGTTTGAACATATTTACCATGAGGACGAATATGAACAAGATCCAGAAATTTATGACCGTCAGCTTGAAGAATATGATGATCTGATTTCTAACTACTATAATCAAAGAACAGGCGGAAAAAGAAGAGACCGCTGGACAGAGCAGATGGGCAAAATGCTTGAAAAACAAAATAGAATGTATATGAAGGAGTTTATTCAAAAGAATAAATTGGACTTACGATGAAAAAAGGGCTGCTAGAAAAATTAGCAGCCCTTTTGTATGGAAGGATTAATTTATTTTGTTCCTGGTTTGTCATTATATCCTGCAGTGAAGATTGCTGCTAAAAATACAACAAAAACTAAAATTACGATGAAAGTGTTCATGTTATGTATTGCCCCCTTCGTCATACATTTTATCATTTTTAATTCATATAGCTTTATTATAGCCTAACTTTTAAAAATGAAAAGTGCAATATTCCTTTTATCGAAACAAAAAAGATAGACAGTATCTCATCTTGGGTACGCATGTTCAATAGACAACGTGCATAGAGTATATTAATCGTCTCTGATTAAGCTACAGGGGGAGGGCCTTATGGATATTTTAAAAAAAATCGAGATGTATCGAGAAGAAGAGGAAAAACTGCGTTGGGAAGGATCATTCGCTGATTATCTATTGATGTTGAAGGAAAAGCCATGGGTAGCACAATCTGCACATTCTCGAGTTTATAATATGATTAAGGATGCAGGAATTGAAGAAGAAAAAGGGACGAAGAAGTACAATTTCTTTAGTAATCAATTATTTGGCTTAGAAGAAGCATTAGAGCGACTTGTTGAAGAATACTTCCACCCAGCCGCCAAAAGGCTAGACGTTAGAAAACGTATTTTATTATTAATGGGTCCAGTGAGTGGAGGAAAATCCACACTTGTAACAATGCTGAAAAGAGGTTTAGAAAGCTACTCTCATACAGCAAGAGGGTCTGTATTTGCCATTAAGGGCTGCCCGATGCATGAGGATCCACTGCATTTAATTCCACATCATTTGCGGGCGGATTTCTATGAAGAGTATGGAATTCGAATTGAAGGAAACCTTTCGCCATTAAATATGATGCGGCTTGAACAGGAATATGGCGGAAGAATTGAAGACGTGCTAGTCGAGAGAATCTTTTTCTCAGAAGACAAACGGACAGGAATTGGAACCTTTAGTCCATCTGACCCGAAATCACAGGATATTGCGGATTTAACAGGTAGTATTGATTTTTCAACGATTGCTGAATTTGGTTCAGAATCAGATCCGCGAGCCTACCGCTTTGACGGTGAACTGAATAAAGCAAACCGTGGGATGATGGAATTTCAGGAGATGCTGAAATGTGATGAAAAATTCCTCTGGCATTTGTTGTCCTTAACTCAGGAAGGTAATTTTAAGGCAGGCAGATTTGCACTCATCAGTGCTGATGAGTTAATAGTAGCGCACACGAACGAGACTGAATATCGTTCCTTTATCTCCAATAAGAAGAATGAAGCCTTGCATTCTAGGATCATTGTCATGCCGATACCTTATAATTTAAAGGTCTCCCAAGAAGAGCGAATCTATGAAAAAATGATTCGAGAAAGTGATGTTTCGGATGTTCATATTGCACCGCATACCTTAAGAGTTGCTGCGATGTTTACGATACTTACCAGGTTAAAGGACCCTAAAAAAGGTGATATTGATTTGGTTAAGAAAATGCGCCTTTATGATGGTGAAAGTGTGGAAGGCTTTAATAGGGCAGATGTAGAAGAGCTTAAGAAAGAATATCCGGATGAAGGGATGAGCGGTATCGATCCGCGTTATGTAATTAACAGGATTTCTTCCACTATCATTCGTAAAGAAGTTCCTTCGATAAATGCCCTTGACGTTTTACGGTCATTAAAGGATGGTCTCGATCAACACCCATCTATCACGGCAGAACTCCGTGAACGATATATGAATTATATCTCCCTAGCACGGAAAGAGTATGACAATATTGCTAAGAATGAAGTGCAAAAAGCCTTTGTGTATTCTTATGAAGAATCAGCTAAAACACTTATGGACAATTACCTTGATAACGTCGAAGCGTATTGCAATAAAGCGAAGCTACGTGATCCGTTAACAGGAGAAGAAATCAATCCAGATGAAAAATTAATGCGTTCTATTGAAGAACAAATTGGTATTTCTGAAAATGCAAAGAAAGCCTTCAGGGAGGAAATTTTAATTAGAATCTCTGCTTTTGCAAGAAAAGGCAAGCGTTTTGATTATAATTCCCATGATCGACTCCGTGAAGCGATTCAGAAAAAGTTGTTTGCTGATTTGAAAGACGTTGTCAAAATAACAACTTCTACAAAAACCCCAGATGAGCAGCAGTTGAAAAAAATCAATAATGTGGTGGAACGCTTAATTGATGAACATGGCTATAATTCGACATCAGCCAATGAATTGCTCCGCTATGTTGGAAGTTTATTAAACAGATAAAAGATCTTGGACTGGTAGAATGACTGCCAGTCCGTTTTTTTCCTATTTTTATAGGCAAATACCCAATTGTCAAAATTATTTGTAAATTATTCGAGGTTTCTGCATAGGATAAAGTAATCCATATTTTATCTGATTTTTTTATTCGGGATATTGTATGTATTTGATAAAAAATGTGTGCATTTTGAAAAAATTTATAATTTCATAAGGAGGGGTTTACATTGTCAGATAATAACCATCAATTTGTCATTTCAAGAGAAGATTGGTCCCTCCACCGTAAAGGCCACGATGACCAGCAGCGGCATCAGGAAAAAGTCCAGGAGGCAATTCGAAACAATCTTCCAGACTTAATTACAGAAGAGAGCATAATTATGTCTAATGGTCGAGATGTAGTAAAAATCCCGATTCGTTCATTGGACGAATATAAAATTCGGTATAATTATGACAAAAACAAACACGTGGGCCAAGGTGACGGTGACAGTCAAGTCGGTGACGTAGTAGCACGTGACGGTTCCAGCGGGCAAAAAGCTCCCGGTAAAGGGCAGGGAGCAGGGGATCAGGCAGGCGAGGATTATTTTGAAGCTGAGGTATCTTTAATGGAACTAGAGGAAGCTTTATTTAAACAGCTAGAGCTTCCAAATCTTAAGAAAAAAGAAGAGCAGGAACATCTTGTTGAAAACATTGAATTCAATGATATCCGTAAAACAGGGCTGATGGGGAACATCGATAAGAAACGGACGATGATGTCTGCTTTTAAGCGGAATGCCATGAGCGGAAAGCCAGCATTCCATCCGATTTACCAGGATGATTTGAAATTTAAGACCTGGAATGAAGTGGTCAAACCAGATTCAAAAGCGGTAGTTATCGCGATGATGGATACGAGTGGATCCATGGGAATATGGGAAAAATATATGGCCCGGAGTTTCTTCTTCTGGATGACCAGGTTTTTACGAACCAAGTATGAAACAGTTGAAATTGAATTTATCGCCCATCATACTGAAGCAAAAGTAGTTTCTGAAGAAGACTTCTTCTCGAAAGGAGAAAGCGGTGGAACGATTTGTTCATCCGCATACCGCAAAGCCCTGGAGATTATTGACGCCAAATACAATCCGCGTAAGTTCAACATTTACCCATTCCACTTTTCAGACGGTGATAATCTTACATCGGATAATGCCCGATGTGTAAAGCTAGTTGAAGAATTAATGAAAGTATCCAATATGTTTGGGTACGGAGAAGTAAATCAATACAATCGCCATTCGACCTTAATGTCCGCCTACAAAAACATCAAGGATGAGCGTTTCCGCTACTATATCCTAAAACAAAAAGCAGACGTATTTCATGCCATGAAAAGCTTTTTTCAAAAAGAAGAATCAAAACAATATGCATAACAAAAACGACAGGTGCCTGACACCTGTCGTTTTTCATCCTATTCGATTGATAGAATGCCGCTTTCGCCTTGGGAAGAGTGTCCTTGTTTCTTTACATTTAATTTGCTTAAATTAGTAAAGATAACTGGCGTTACAGCGGATGGTACTGATTTCTTAATGAATTCTAGATCAAAGTTCAGGATTTCCTGCCCTTTAGTTACTTGCTGCCCTTCTTTTACAAGTACTTTAAAGCCTTCACCTTTTAAATTGACCGTATCCAAGCCAATATGAATCAGGATTTCATGGCCTTGCTTAGATTTGATTCCGATTGCATGCTTTGTAGGGAAAACGTTCATGATTTCACCGTCAACTGGAGAAACAACTGTACCTTTTGAAGGGACAATACCAAATCCATCTCCCATCATTTTTTGCGAGAAAACTTGGTCTGGCACTTCAGTTATCGGGATAATTTCCCCTTCGATTGGCATTACAAAGTCCTTTTCAGAAAGTGGTGCGAGTCCATTAACTTCCACCGGAACTACGAAATGATCTTTGTTTGTATCAATTTTCTTCATAGCATTTGGATTATGACGAAGTTTTGAAATTTCGTCTGCGACAAATTGGACATTGGTTCCTACGATAACTTGAATACTTTGCTTCCCGACTATATTAATTCCAGGTACACCAGTCGCTTTTATTTTTTGTTGATCGACGGTGTTCATGTCTTTGACTTCCATTCTTAAGCGGGTTACACAATTGTCGACAGAAGTAACATTAGCGTCTCCGCCTAATCCTTCATAAATCTGTGCTGCCATTACGGCAAACTTGCTATCACCTGTTGGAACGTTAACATCAGAAGATTCCTCATCATCTTCTTCGCGTCCCGGAGTCATTAAGTTAAATTTCGTAATGATAAATCTGAATAAGAAATAATAGATAACGGCAAACACTAAACCTTGAACTAGCAACATATAAGGATGGTTTGCTAACGGCAATCTTGAACTTAAAACAAAGTCAACTAAACCTGCACTAAAACCAAACCCTGCTGTCCAGTGGAATGCAGCAGCAATTGCTAATGAAATACCTGTTAAAACAGCATGTACTACATATAGCATTGGAGCAACAAACATAAAGGCAAATTCAATTGGCTCTGTTACGCCAGTAAAGAATGCTGCGAAACCTGCTGCCAACATTAAGGATGCAACAGTCTTTTTCTTTTTGTCTTTAGCAGTATGGTACATCGCTAATGCTGCAGCTGGTAAACCAAACATCATGACAGGGAAGAATCCTGCTTGGTACATACCAGTAACGCCCTTTGTTCCTTTTCCAGCCCAGAAATTACCGATATCATTAATTCCCGCTACGTCAAACCAGAATACAGAGTTTAAGGCATGGTGCAGACCTGTCGGAATCAATAGACGGTTAAAAAATCCATATAAACCTGCGCCAAAAGCACCTAAATGAGAAATTCCTTTACCGAATGATACAAGTCCTGTAAAAATCACAGGCCATAAGAAGAATAAAATTGCTGAAACTATAAGCATAGATACTGCAGTCATGATTGGCACAAGGCGTTTACCAGAGAAGAAGGCTAAAGCATCTGGTAATTTAACATGGCTAAAGCGATTGTACATCATGGAAGCAACAATACCGGAAAGAATACCAACAAATGCATTTCCGATTTTTGCAAATGCAGGATCAACCTCTTCCGGTTTAATCCCCTCAAGCAATGCAACTGACCCTGTGGAAAGTAAGGTTGTCACAACCAGGTAGGCAACCAAACCACTTAACGCTGAAGAACCATCTTTTTCTTTCGCCATTCCAAGTGCTACACCAACAGCAAAAAGGATTGGGATATTATCAATAATGGATGCACCCGCTTTAATTAAGAAAGCTGCAAGCGGACTATCCGCACCCCAACCAGTAGGGTCGATCCAATAACCAATACCCATCAAAATAGCAGCAGCAGGCAAAACAGCTACAGGTAACATTAATGAGCGACCAATTCTTTGTAAATATTTCTTCATGATAATACCTCCTATAAAAATTTTTAAAAAACAAACAATAAAATCAATAATTTCATCAAATTGTTGAAGCAAGGTGTAAGCGCTTTTCCAAAGTAAATATACCATTAAATATCTATAGACGTCTATACCAATTTTAAAAATTTTATTATCAGATGATATCGTTTTAAAGAAAATTACCTTAATTTTAGGGAAAATAATTATTTTTTCCAATTTACATTGTTAAAATTGGTATAGACAACTATATAATGGTGATGCTAACATTTAGGTATAACCTGAAAGGAAGTATTGAAGATGAGTCTAAAAGTTAATCTTATTTTACTTAAGGGTATACGGGTTTATTCAGATAACCAAATAATTGAAGATGGCTATATAAAAATAGAAGACCAAAAAATCATCGAAATGGGACCCATAAGCGAGCTAACTATTGAAGAAAGCTATCACGTTATTGACTTGCCTAGTCATTTTAATGCAGTTCCAGGCTTCATCGATGTCCATATTCATGGAGTAGCAGGTGCTGATACCATGGATGCAACACAGGAAGCACTGGATACAATGGTTAGGGCGCTTCCACAGGAGGGAACAACGAGTTTTTTGGCTACTACAATGACACAAGAAGGAAAACAAATTGAACAGGCATTACAAACTGCTGGAAAATATATCAGAGATCAGCATTCTCCAGGAACGGCTGAAATACTGGGCATTCACCTGGAAGGACCATTTGTAAATGCAAAAATGGCAGGGGCACAGCCGATACAGCATATTGTTGACCCTAATCTTGAATTATTTAAAGAGTGGCAGAAGCTATCAAATGGAACGATAAAACTTGTTACATTAGCTCCTGAGCAACCAGGCGGACTTGAAATGATAAGCTACTTAAAGGAAAACGGTGTAATTGCATCCCTTGGCCATACGGATGCAACCTATGAACAGGTTGTGGATGCAATGGAAGCAGGGGCGAACCACGTTACCCATCTCTTCAATCAAATGAGGGGGCTTCATCACCGTGAACCAGGTGTAGTCGGGGCTGCATTTTTACATGATGAATTAAAAGCAGAAATAATTGTTGATGGAGTACATGTTCGCCCAGAAATGGTCCATCTTGCTTATAAACAAAAGCGGAGTGATGGTTTAATTTTAATTACTGATTCAATGAGGGCAAAATGTTTAAAAAACGGCATGTACGATCTTGGCGGTCAAGAAGTTACGGTTAAAGATGGAAAGGCAGTTCTGGCAAACGGAACACTAGCCGGAAGCATTTTAAAATTAGGGCATGCCGTTAAAAATATCCTAACCTATACGGGATGTTCACTAGAAGAAGCCATTGAAATGGCTTCTGTAAATCCTGCCAAGCAGTTAAATATTTTTGAGCGAAAAGGCAGTATCGCCGTCGGCAAAGATGCAGATATAGTCATCCTTGATGGTAATATGGAGGTTTATATGACTTTTTGCCGCGGAACTCTTGCCTTTAATAAGGAGGGTCCTACCAATGAAAATTATTGAAGTGAAAGATTATACAGAAATGAGTCGAAAAGCGGCTGAATATATAATTGATAAGGTTTGTCATAATCCAAAGATCAAACTAGGACTTGCGACAGGTGGCACACCTATTGGAACTTATAAGAATTTAATTGAAGACCATAAAAAGAAAGGGACTTCCTATCAAGATGTAACAACTTTTAACTTAGATGAATACGTTGGTCTTTCAGGCGACAACAAGAATAGCTACCGCTATTTTATGGATGAGCAACTGTTTAATCATATTGATATTAATAAAAGTAAAACAAATGTCCCTAGAGGGGATATTATAAACTTTGAAGCCGAATGCCTGCGTTATGAGGATTTAATCGAGAAACATGGCGGCATTGATTTGCAAATTCTTGGGATTGGCAGTAACGGACATATAGGGTTTAATGAACCTGGAACCTCATTTAATTCGAATACCCATATGGTCGAATTAGCACAGTCAACGATTAATGCCAATGCCAGGTTTTTTAATCGTATTGAAGAAGTGCCGACAAAAGCAATAACGATGGGGATATCCTCTATTTTAAAAAGTAAAGAAATTCTTCTTTTGGTTTCTGGTGAAAACAAAAAAGAGGCATTATTTAAGCTTTTAAATGGAGAAATAAATGAAAGTTTCCCTGCATCTGTGTTGAAAAAACATCCATGTGTTACAATTATTGCAGATAAAGCGGCGGTTGCGGGATTAAAGGTTCATTGTTAAGTTTTTTAATAATAAAGTGCGAAACTGTAATTGCCCTAGTTTAAACGAGAAAGGTGTAAGTAGGAGATGATTAATAAAAACTCCCCCATTCCACTTTATTATCAATTGGAAGAACATATTAAAGAGTTAATTGAAAATGGTGAATTAATGCCAGGTGATGCTCTGCCACCTGAAAGAGAGTATGCTGAAAAATATCAAATTAGCCGGATGACAGTAAGACAGGCCTTTACTCAGTTAGTGAACGAAGGATACTTACATCGTTTGCAGGGAAAAGGAACCTTTGTGGCTGAACGGAAAATTGAACAGCCATTACAAGGGTTAACGAGCTTTACGGAGGATATGAAATCAAGAGGCCTGACCCCTGGAAGCCAATTGATTCATTTTGAAATCATTCCTGCATCGATTCAAGTCGCTGGTCAGTTATCCATTCAAGAACATGGGCCCGTTTATGAAATTAAGCGGATTCGGCTTGCAGATGGAGTCCCAATGGCTTTAGAAACCAATTATATTTCAGCAAATTTGATTAAAGGGCTTACCGATGAGATTGTAAATCAATCTTTATACGCCTACATTGAAGATCAATTGAATTTGAGGATCGACAGTGCTTCTCAGGTTATTGAGTCGTCGATTGCTAATCAAAAAGAAGCTAATTTTTTAAAAATCAGCAAAGGGGCTCCGGTGCTGCTGATTCAACGAAATACTTATCTGCAAAATGACACCCCTGTTGAATATGTAAAATCGGTATACCGGGCCGATCGGTATAAATTTATGATACAAATGAAACGTTAAACAAAAACTTCATGGAGATAATCAACATGTTTAATCTTTATTTTCAAAAGCTGAAGGATCTTTTAAACACGATAGAAACGGCTGAAAGTGGGAATATTCAACTAGCGGCTCATAAAATCGCTCGGTCTATTCAAAAGGATGGAATTGTCCACGTTTTTGGCTGCGGCCACTCCCATATGTTTGGCGAAGAACTCTTTTATCGTGCAGGAGGCCTTGTGCCTATTAACCCGATTCTAATTGAAGATGTTATGCTCCATAAAGGGGCAGTAAGATCCTCTCAATTCGAGAAAAAAAATGATTTTGCAGACCAATTTATGGGGAATGTGGATATTCAACCAGATGATGTGATTATTGTGATTTCCACCTCAGGGAGAAACCCTGTTCCAATTGATGTGGCTGAATTTGCCAAGAAAAAAGGCGCCTATGTTATTGCAATTACCTCGATTGTTTATACAAAGAGTGTATCATCAAGGCATAAGAGAGGGATTTATTTAGCAGATACTGCAGATGTTGTCATTGATAATCATATAATGGTCGGTGATACGCTTATGGACCTTGAAGCGTTGCAGGTATCCTTTGGATCAGGGTCAACAGTTGTAGGAGCAGCAATTGTAAATGGGATCATGGTAGAAGCCATTGAATTAATGGTAAAAAACAACTTTTATCCGCCCATCTTTAAAAGCAGCAATGCTGATGGAGCAGACGAACATAATCTTGAACTTATCAATAAATACAAACGAAGAATTCCTTTATTAAATAATTAACATCAACAGTTGCATTTTTGCACCTGTTTTTTTTTATTGCTAAAACCATGTGATTAAGACGATTATTACCATTAATACTTTCCTTAAAAAAATCAAAAATAAGGAGGCAAGAGAATTTTTGCATAGAGGAGGTATTTCAATTGATAAAAAAACCAGTGGGGTTACTTGTATCAGCTTTCCTGACAATGGGACTTGCTGCTTGTAATAACAATGATAAAAATGATATTAATGATCGAACTTCAAATCGGGTTGGAATGAATGTTACCGACCAGAATAATCGGATAATCGATGTCCGTAATGGCAGGGATGATGGAATCGACCATAATGGACCGCTTACCGAGGATTACACAAATAGAAATAACAATGACCGCGATGATGTAAATCTGTTTACTGATAATCGGAAAATCAGACGAAATAATGACGACATGATTTCGGCTTACCAAACTAATCTCGATAGCAGTCAATATCCACATACAAGAGCGGTTTTAATGAGAGATGCAAAATATCAATTTGTTCGCCTCGATCCAAGCCAGGCTACCAATTGGTCGGGAATGATGCAGCAAATTCAGCCGTATATTCAACCATTTCTAAATCAGCAGGGTCCAACTGGAATGGCACCTGGACAGCCGGCACCAAATGTAACAACGCCAACACCAAATGTAACAACGCCAACACCAAAGGTAACCACACCTGCTCCTAGCCAAACAGCACCTGCACCTGTGCCGGCACAACCAGTTCCTAAGCAAACTGCTCCGACACCGGCACCTAAGCAGCCTGCACAAACCCATGTTCCAGCACCAACTACTGGGGCAGTCAGCCAATATGTGCAGCAGGTTATTGATTTAACGAATGCACAAAGAAGTAAAAATGGATTATCTGCATTAAAGGCAGATAATCAATTAAGCGGAGTAGCTCAAAAGAAAGCGCTCGATATGCAGCAAAACAATTATTTTTCTCATACAAGCCCAACATATGGGTCCCCATTTGACATGATGAGAGATTTTGGAGTGACATACAAATCAGCTGGTGAAAATATTGCCCAAGGGCAGCGCACACCGCAAGAAGTCGTAACTGCCTGGATGAACAGTCCTGGACATCGCGCCAACATTTTAAGCTCCAAATTTACTCATATTGGCGTCGGCTATGAAGGAACCGGTAAACATTGGTCACAAATGTTTATTGGAAAGTAAACACAAAAAACGACGGGCGTACTTAATCCCGTCGTTTTTTCATTCACTTTTTATAATGGAAGAAATAGTAGGAAACTCAAAATGATAGGTCGTACCCAATCCAAGTTCACTTTCGACCCATATGCTTCCATCCATGGCACGTACAATACTATAGACAACCATCATTCCAAGACCCGTACCATTTTTCCCTTTTGTCGAATAAAAGGGTTCTCCTAATCGTTCGAGCTGTTCACTTGTCATTCCAATTCCAGTATCTTTCACACGGATGGTTACATTGCTTTGAGAGTACTCTGTTGTGATTGTTAAATATCCGCCATTTTGCATTGCTTCTATTCCATTTTTGAACACATTCACAAAGCATTGGCGAAATTTCTGCTGATCTCCCTTTATGAAACCTATTACGGAAAAATCGGTCAAAATTTCCACAGAATTTTGATTTGCTAATGGCTGAAGAATGTTAATAATTTGTTTAAGTTCACTTTTTACATTAAGTTCTTCAAACGTTTCTAATGAAGGCTTGGCAAAGGTTAAGTAGTCTTGTATAACTCTTTCCACTGAAATTAATTCTTCTTTAACAATCATTAGATATTCTTTTCTTTTTTGCCTTGAGAGGTAATCATCCTGTAGTAGTTGAACAAATCCACTTGCGGCAGTTAGCGGGTTTCGTATTTCATGTGATATTGCGGCACCCATTTGTTCAACAGCTTTTAATTTTTCCGCTTTAATCAACTGTTGCCTCATTTCAATATTTCTTTGGACAAATTCAATAGAGTAAGAAATAATCCCAATACCAAGAGGGGGGATCACTAAGTAAGCAAACAGTGCATCAAATAAATTGGATTGAGTATTTTCAAATTCCATTCCAAAAACTGTTAAGGCTCCAAGGATTATACCCATAACCACTGATATCAGGATTCGGCGAGCAGGAACTTGTTTTGAGAACCAAGGATAAAGCCTCCATAAAACGATACTAAGTGGAATATAAAGCAGTAATGTTTGATAAAACCCTAAATTGACTCCATAGAAAAACCTTAAAACAATAACGGCAGCAACAAGAATTGGACCAATGCCAACATACAATCCACCAATAACCAACGGAATAATTCTTAAATCATATCTAGCAAAGGGAACAGGATTATAAGAAAATTGAATAAATAACCAGAGGATAAAAATAGAAAGAAATATAATATATGGTTTCGATAAATTTGTTTTTTTACTTTTTTCAAAAAAAATGACACAAAAAAATAGAAGAATGATCAAAATGGTGAGATTTAAGAAAAAGTGTTTCGTAATTTCCATTTACTTCACCGTCCCATAAAAGGCTCATAGGAAAATTTTACAGGTATTTTCCACAAGTTACAACAAAATTTGCATAATATTTTGAAAAAACACACCCAAAGCTTTACATCGAAGATAAATAAAAGGAGATTTGCATTTGCAAACCTCCTAATGAACAGATGAAACGGTGTTTCTACCCTTAGTTTTGGATAAATATAGTGCTGAATCCGCCTTTTCAATTAATGCATGCGGTCTAGATGAAGAATTTGGAACCATTGTTGCAGTACCGATACTTATTGTGACAATATTTTCAATCTCCGAACTAGAATGAGGAATACGAAGTGAATGGACAATTTCCTGAATACGCTGTGCCATTTTTTTAGCTTTCTCCTCAACGGTTGAAGGCAAAATAAGTGCAAATTCTTCACCGCCATATCGACAAAATGAATAGCCAGAATCAGATGGAAACAGCTGTTGAATTGCTTGGGCTATTGATTGTAAACAAAAATCACCAGATAAATGACCATATGTGTCATTGTACTTTTTAAAATAATCAATATCGAACATGAGCAATGTAATAGGTGATTTCATAGAAATAGATTTGGACCATTCGTTTTCTAATGTTTGGTCAAAAAATCTTCGATTGGCGATTCCTGTTAGACCGTCCATAAATGATAGGCGATTAAGGAGCTCATTCGCCTCGTGTAATTTTTGCTCTGTTAGTTTTCGGTCAGTTATATTCCTTGAGACAATAATGACTCTTTGTTTGCTGCCATCTTCTTGAAAATGGACACTTTTCAAGGTAGACTCAATCCACACATAATCTCCTAATTTTGAGCGGTAACGATAGGTGGCTTGAGCAACACCTTCATTTAGTGCTTTGTTAAATAATTCATGAGTTTGACCTAGATCATCAGGATGGATAAATTCGTCAAAATTCTTTCCTAGCAGCTCGGGATATTCAAATTTAATGATTTCTTTAACTGCTGGTGATATATAGATAAATTCACCATTTTCATTATGCATCGTTATCATATCACTAGAATATTCAGCTATTAAACGAAATCTTTCCTCTGTTTCCTTCAGTTTAATCACACTAATCTGCAATTCTCTTTGCACCGTGTTTGACTTTGCTACAAACTCCAAAAAATGATAGGCAATAAAGCCGCCGATAAAAGAAAATGTATAATGCACAAGTAATACATCTTTTAAAATGTTTAAATCATCTATTCTAATAATAAAAATGATTGAAATGATTAATAATCCAATCAGGTTCATAACAAATGCTTTAGTTTTCGGATGATATTTTAATTTGGAGATCCCACCACAAAGCAGGCCAGTTAAGAGCGCCCCAAAAGATGGCAGCAATGAAGCTTGATTAAAGCCAAAAAATACGATTCTACCGATAGCAATTAGCAAAGATGTAATTAAAGCAGGTATAAATCCTCCAAAAGCAGCTGCTATGACTATTGCAATGTGCCTTAAATCAGCAATAATATTGGTGTTTATTTGAATACCAAACAACATTAATATGTTCCCAAGAATTCCAAAGGAAAGTCCCCAATTAAGCTTCGTTGAAAAAGGAGATTTGAGATTTAACGGTTTATTTTTAAATATCTGCCCCATTAGTGAGAAGGATGCAATTAATAGTGCAGCATTCGTAAAAAAATCTTTGAACATGTATATAATCTCCTGGAAGGTAAATGATGAATTTCAGTTAATCCTTCCAATTATACTATAAATTAACTATTTTCGACAAAATTTGATATGAATGATTTGGAAAATAAAGAAAGAAACTCCATAAGATCTGGAGTTTCTTTTATTAACTAGTATACCTCAATCTTTTTTTGGGGCAATTCCTTTGCTGCGATAATTGCTTTTTGTTTAGCTGCATTGATAATTTCAGGGACCCTTTGTGGATATAAATCCAATCCTTCAGCAATGATAGTCTCCATTACCTCAATGCCAAGGAAGCGAAGCGCTATTTTTAAATAACGATCGCCAGATTCTATATCCTGCATAGGGGTTCCTGTATAATGCCCGCCTCGGGTTTGAATATGGATGGCTTTTTTATTTACTAGAAGCCCTTTAGGACCATTCGGTGTGTGGGCAAAGGTCTTGCCGGCAATAAACAAATTGTCCAAGAAGGCTTTCAAGACCGCTGGTGAGTTTAGGTTCCACATGGGGGAAACAAAAGCATAATAGTCATAGCTTATAAACTCATCGGCAAGAGCATGCATCTTAAGGATTTTCTTTCTTTCAATTTCCGATAGCTGGTCTAATGTGTAACCATATCCTGCTAACTTCCCACGTGCAAAGACTAAATCAGCATCCATTTGAGCAAAGTCTAATGTAAATAAATCTAGCCTTTTTATTTCCACATCCGGATATTCTTCATGAAAGGATTGAAGAAACGCTTCGCCAATTTGAAGGCCCTTTGATTTCTCCAGCCCTTTAGGATTTGCCGTAATATACAGTAATTTTTCCATAGGAACACGCCCCAATAAATAGTATTTATTACATTTATTATAAAGAAAATATCTTTGTTCAATATTGAACAATAGGTGAATTTCTTGACCAAAAAGTGTCTAAAAACAAGCTTTTTCTGAAAACGATTTCCAACTTTTAAAAATTTTCTATAATAGCGTTATTGACGAAAAAAAATTTCTTATATATTGTAATTAATAGAAATAAATTTTTAAAACAGCTAAGAAAGAAGGGCTTGTATGTCACGCAAAGAATTCTATTTAGGTGTAGACCTTGGAACAACTAGTACAAAAGCAGTCTTATTTAAAAGAAATGGTGAGGTTATTTGCAGTCACCATGTAGAATACCCTCTTTATAGCCCAACACCTGCAACTGCTGAACAGGACCCAGAAGAAATCTTTCGGGCAGTTGTAGAAACGATTAAAGTCACCATTGAAAAAAGCAAAATCAATAAAGATGAGCTTGCATTAGTGTCATTCAGTTCAGCGATGCATAGTGTCATCGCAGTTGATAGAGATGGAAAAGCATTGACTCCCTGTATAACATGGGCAGATAGCCGAGCAACAAAATGGGCGGAGAAAATTAAAAATGAGTTAAATGGGCATGAAATCTATATGCGGACGGGAACACCGATACACCCAATGGCGCCACTAGCTAAATTAGCGTGGTTAAAGGAAGAAAACTCTGATTTATTCTCAAAAACTAGCAAGTTTATCGGCATAAAAGAATATGTTTTCCATAAATTTTTCAATCAATTTGTGGTAGACCATTCAATCGCTTCTGCCACTGGCATGTTTAACTTGAAAAAGCTTGCATGGGATGAGGAAGCATTAACAGTAGCCGGTATATCAGAGGAACAATTATCAACACCGGTACCAACAACTTATTATTTACAAGATTTGCAGGAAAACTATGCAGCCGAAATGGGGGTATCCACTGAAACTCCGTTTATCGTCGGGGCAAGTGATGGGGTTTTATCCAATCTTGGCGTAAATGCTATTGACCCAGGTGTTGTCGCTGTGACGATTGGGACAAGCGGTGCTATTCGAACTGTAACGGATCATCCGGTTACCGATCCGAAGGGCAGGATTTTTTGCTATGCCTTAACAGAAAACCACTGGGTCGTTGGTGGACCGGTTAATAACGGAGGCATGACGTTCAGGTGGGTCAAAGATCAGCTTGCCTCATCCGAAGTGGAAACAGCTAAACGGTTGGGTATTGACCCCTATGAGGTGCTTACGAAGATTGCCTCCCGTGTATCTCCTGGCTCGGATGGACTTATTTTTCATCCGTATCTAGCTGGAGAAAGAGCACCGCTTTGGAATGCGAATGCGAGAGGGTCATTCTTTGGACTTGGGCTGCATCATAAAAAAGAGCATATGATTCGTTCGGTTTTAGAGGGGGTTATCCTCAATCTTTATACAGTCCTGCTTGCCCTTCAAGAAGTGATTGGGACGCCTAATAAGATACAAGCAACTGGAGGGTTCGCACGTTCAGAACTATGGCGCCAAATGATGTCAGATATATTTAATCAAGATGTAGTGGTACCAGAGAGCTATGAGAGTTCTTGTCTTGGAGCAGTAGTTTTGGGAATGTACGCGTTAGGGGAAATTGAGGATTTTTCCATCATGTCAGAGATGGTAGGCTCAACACATTCGCATGCACCAATTGACCAAAATGTTGAAATCTATGAAGAACTTATTCCAATCTATATCCGACTTTCAAGAAAACTTCAAGATGAGTATGAAGGAATTGCCGCCTTTCAGGAGAAGTGGGTTAGATAACATTTATGAAAGCTTCCTATTTAGTGGGAAGCTTTTTATTGTTCCAATAAATTGCAGAAAATTTCAAATGGAAAATTTTTTTTATTAGCGCTTTCAAAATGTTGTTGACGGTAATAAACAGAGGATGATAATATACATATATGTTAATTAGTTCACTAAACTAATTAATTAATTATCGAGATAATTTTTTTTAAAGGAAAATGAAAAGGGTTTCAAATTATTAAAAAGTCAGTCAAATGTTTTGGGGTCAAAAAGTTTTGGTATTATTTATTTCTTTTTTCAAAATAATTTAGTATGGAGGGTTAAAAATGGCACTAGCAAAAAAACAAGAATTCTCACCAAATAATTCTGCAGTCACAGCACGTCCTTTTGGTTTCAAGGATAAACTAGGTTATTTATTTGGTGATTTTGGAAACGATTTCTTTTTTATTTTAGTAGCCGCATTCTTAATGGTTTACTACACAGACGTATATGGCCTTAATCCAGCTTTTGTAGGAACTCTCTTTTTAATCGCAAGACTATGGGATGCAGTAGCAGACGTTTCATGGGGTCGTTTTATTGATACAAGAAAACCAGGCAAAAATGGAAAGTTTAGACCATGGATCTTTAGAATGTCTTTCCCGCTTGTTATTACAGGGGTGTTAATGTTCGTTCACATTCCAGGCATGTCCACAGGATTTTATGAAGCATATGCTTTTGTAACTTATATTTTATGGGGAACTTTATATAGTACTGTTAATATTCCATATGGTTCCATGGCATCAGTTATTACAAGTGATCCTGTTGAACGTACAAGCTTATCAAGTTTCCGTGCGTTAGGTGGCACTTTAGCTGGTTTAATCATTAACGTTGTTGGTCCAATGATCTTGTTCGTAAATAATAAAGCGGATGCAAATCACTTTTTAGTAGGAGCTATTATTTTTGCGGTTCTTTCTATTGCTTGTTATATGGCCTGTTATAAATTGTCAGTTGAACGTATCGTAATGGATAAAACTGATAAACCGAATGTTAATATGGGTCAAACAATAAAAGGTCTAGTAAAGAATAAGCCATTAATTTGGATTTTAGTCGCTTCGTTAACCTTTATGATTTGTTTTATGTTAATCGGTACAGTAAATGTGTATTTATTTAAAGATTATTTTGGCAATGCAAAAGCATTAAGTATGGTGGGACTAATCCAATCGATTGCTGTATTTATTGGTATGCCTTTAGTCAAACCATTGGTAGCTAAATTCGGTAAAAAAGAAATTGCCTCTGCGGGTATTCTCCTTTCAGCAGTTGTTTATGGTGCATTATATTTATTACCTAACTTAACTGCAACGCAATTTATTGGAGTTTTATCAATTGCCATGTTTGGTTATGGAATATTTAACTTAGTTGTTTGGGCATTTGTAACCGACGTAATTGACTATCATGAATATTTAACAGGTTTACGAGAAGATGGAACCGTTTACTCTATCTATTCCTTCTCTCGTAAAGTGGGCCAGGCTATTGCTGGTGGTCTTGGAGGTTATGCCATTGCATCTGTTGGTTATAATCAAACTCTCAAAGCTCAAGCTCAAAGCACATTAGATGGAATCCATACTTTGGGCACATTGGTTCCTGCAATTGTTATGGTAGTTATTTTCTTAATCTTGGTATTCTTATATCCATTAAACAAGAATAAAACAAAACAGCTTGCTATTGATTTAGCTGAAAAAAGAAAATCTAAATAATAAATAAAATTAGTATAATTAATGGAAGAGCTCCGATGACCAAAAAAGGTGATCGGAGCTCTTTTTGTTGAAAGTTTGACAAACTTTTATGTAACGCTTTCATTGACGATTAAAAACGAAAGTGATATTATACAAACAGAAGTAATTTGTAAGTTTATTAAACAAATTAAAAAAATAAAAGAATTTTAGATTATTTTTTTATCTATCTTTGAAAAGGGTTTCAGGAGAGCTGCACACAAGAAAGGAAGCGAAGCAAGATGGAGACAACAGGCACAAAGAAACTAACTTTAAAAGAAAAAGTGTCCTACGGTTTAGGTGATGTTGGAAACGGTTTTATGTTTGATATGGGGCAATTATACTTGCTCAAATTTTATACGGACGTGTTAGGAATCTCAGCTTATTGGGGCGGTTTAGTCTTTTTAATTTCTAAAATATTTGATGCATTTGCGGATTCGTCTGTCGGAGCTTTTGTGGATAGAAGGAAAATAGGTAAACGTGGAAAATTCAGGCCATTCATCTTGTTTGGATCGATTCCATTAGCGGTTATGACGGTGATTTCCTTCATAGCACCTGATTTCTCTAGTACAGGAAAAATTGTCTTTGCATTTGTAACCTATATGCTTTTCGGACTTGCCTATTCGTTTGTAAATATTCCATACGGATCCCTTGCAGCCTCGATGACTCAAGATTCTGTAGACCGTGCCTCCTTGGGCTCATTCAGAGCCATTGGGAGTCAGTTCGCGATGCTGGTTTCCGGGATGACCGTTATACCAATTGTTGCCCACTTTCCAAATCAAAAAATCGGATTTGCTGTTGGAATCGGAGTTATGGCAGTGATAGGGACGATTTTCCATTATATTTGCTATCGTAATACGAGCGAAAATATTGTAAGAGAACCTAAAGCAGATAATGAAAAGATTCCTATGTCCCGTTTATTTAAATTATTGTTAAGTAATCGTCCGCTAATTGCCCTTTGTTTTGTCTGTTTGTTTATGGTTGCAGGAAGTAATCTTCGTACCGCAGTACAGCTTTACTATTTACAGTATAATTTAAACAATCCAGGTCTAATTACAATGCTTTCTTTTACTAGTGTAGGTATTGCGGTTATTGGCTCATTTTTCATCCCAACACTAGTAAAAAGATTTGGTAAGAAAAAGACATTTATTATTGGACTTTTAATTGGGGTTGTTGCAGATGCTGCAAACTTTGTATTACCTGCTAGTGTCCCAACATTCCTGGCATTGCTGTCAATCGGCAGCCTAGGCTTAAGTTTTGCGCTTGGATTGCCATGGGTAATGGTAGCGGATACAATCGACTATCATGAATGGAAAACTGGAGAACGAACTGAAGGCGTTGTATACTCTTCATACAGTTTCTTCCGTAAACTAGCACAGGCACTAGCTGGATTTATTCCAGGGGTTGCACTTGGATTAATCGGATATGTACCGAATGTCCAACAAACAGCGAATACTCTGTTAGGAATTAAAGGATTAATGTTCCTTGCCCCAGCATTATTTAACTTAATTGCTTGTGCGATTTTAATTGTTGTTTATAATTTAACTGATGAAAAATACAAAAAGATTGTTGAAGAATTAAAAACAAAGAATTCAAAAGAACAATTAAAAAGCGCTTAATACAAAAAACCTTTTAGCCTAAAAAGCTAAAAGGTTTTTTTATTTTATTGAATGTGTGCGCTTTCAATTATTGTTGCTTGTTGATCAAACGCCAAGTTTAGCATTGGGACTTCTAAAAAATGTTTAATAGCTAAGGCACATGCACCGAGAACGCATGATTTTTTTCCAATCATGGATAATGACAACTCCCGATAATGACTGATAGAGGAATTGAGCTTTTCCTTAATTTTCGCCAAAGCATCTGGATACATTCTCAGTAATTCACTATCAAGGACGAGCACTTCTGGATTATACATATTAATCATATTATTTAATCCGATGGCAAGGTAATAAATAAATTTCTCCATCATATCGTGAACTTCCTGATCTCCCTCATCCAGCCATTTCTGAATTTGGTCGTAGGTTAGATTCTTAATGCCCCTTGTCTCTGTTAAATATTCAAAAATCCTTGATTCAGAGGAATATTTTTCCCAGCAACCTTTATTACCGCAATTGCAAGGTCTGCCTTCTGGCACAATAATCATATGACCGGCCTCGCCAGCAAATCCGTCATGTCCCCGAAAGAACTCATTATTCATCATCATTCCCAAACCAATTCCGGAGTAAAGAGATGCAGATAATAAATTATCTGTTTCATGATGGAAAAATACTCGCTCAGCAAATGAAGAGAGATTGGCATTGTTCTCAATATAGAGAGGGATATCAATCTGTTTTTCTAAATCACCTTTGAGGTTAATATCATTCCAATGTAAGCGCGGAACATAATGAATGATTTCATCTTTTGCCACAAGTCCATGGATGGCGATAACAATTCCGACAATTCCATAACGACTTTCGGAATAATTTGCTTTATATTGTTTTATTTCGGCAAGTAGCAGTGGCAGAATCTCTGAATATTCGGTTGTACTTATTTCAATGGAACTTGAAGAAATTGGATGACCCAAAAGATTGGAAAGTGTAAACGTAATTTGTCCATAATCAAGATCAATGCCAAGGGCATAGCCTGCTTGTCCATTCAATGAGAGCATTATTGGCTTCCTGCCAACAGAATAGTGTTCCAGGTGAGTTTCAATGATAAGGCCATCCTCTAAAAGGTCAGCAACCTGAGCCGAGATGGTTGCTCTTGTTAAGGCGGTTACCTTGGATAAATCTGCCCTCGAAATCATTCCTTCCTTAACAATTTCTCGGATAATTAAAGAACGATTAATTTTTTTTATATAAGCCGCATCACCGGTAATCATTAAAATCCTCCATTTCAAAAAACATCCTTAAATATATTCCTATTATAACAGGTTCTACCCATTAATTCATAAAATGTTAATTGACTAAACAAAATAAACATGATAAATTAGGTTTGTAATTAATTTGTTCATTAAACAAATTAAATGAATTAGTAGCGTTTTTTTATTAGACGATGTAAGGGTTTACAAGTATGCAGGGAATAATAGATTTACACATTTGGAGGGGATTATTATGAAAGCCTTTTTAGACAATCACTTTTTACTTAACACAGACACTGCAGTTAAACTTTATGAAAATGCTGCTGCAGGCCTATCCATTTTTGATTTTCACTGCCACTTAAATCCGCAAGAGGTTTGGGAGAACAAAGCTTATGAAAGCATTACACAAGTATGGCTTAGCGGAGACCACTACAAATGGCGTTTAATGCGGATGCATGGTGTAAGTGAACGATTCATCACAGGTGATGCGAGTGACTGGGAAAAATTTGCTGCATACGCTGAAACCGTTCCTCATATGATCGGAAACCCGCTATACCATTGGACACATATGGAATTGAAAATGTTTTTCGGGATTGAAAAAAGACTTACCCTGGAAACAGCTCGTGAAATCTATGATGAATGTAATGAGAAGCTTAAACAGCCGGATTTTAGACCAAGAGCCTTTATTGAAAGGTCAAACGTGAAGTTTATTGGAACAACTGATGATCCTGCTTCAACTCTTGAGTATCATCAATTATTAAAGAATGACGATACTTTTACAGCAATTATTGCCCCTACATTCCGTCCAGATGGTGCACTATTTATTGAGCGCCCTACATTTGCACCTTGGATTGAAAAATTAAGCGATGTTTCAGGAATTAAGGTGTACTCTTTAGAATCATTTTTACAAGCTTTAAAGCAGCGTGTTGATTACTTCCACGAAAACGGTGGCCGGGCATCTGACCATGACATTCAAAAAATGGAATTTGTAGAGCCATCCCAGGAAGAAGTTGAATTGATTTTCAATAAGAGACTGAGCGGTGAAGTTCTTTCAGAGGAAGAAGTGATTGCTTATCGGGCATTCCTATTAAAAGAGCTTGGAAAAATGTATGCAGAAAAACAATGGGTCATGCAGCTTCATATGGGTGCACTAAGAAATAATAATACAAAAATGAAAGAGCTTATTGGTCCAGATACAGGGTTTGATTCTGTAGGCGAGGAGAATTTTGCGGAGGGTATATCGCGTTTTCTTGATGCCCTTGATAAAGAGGATGCATTACCAAGAACAGTATTGTTTAATCTAAATGCGAAGGACAACGTAGTACTTGCTGGTATGATGGGGAACTTCAATGAGGAAGGTGTTCCAGGAAAAATTCAATTTGGTTCAGGTTGGTGGTTCCTTGACCATATCGATGGCATGGAAAAGCAAATGAAGGACCTTGCAAACGTTGGTCTCTTAAGCCATTTTATTGGAATGTTGACTGATTCTCGCAGCTTCCTATCCTACGCTCGCCATGACTATTTCCGCCGAATTCTATGCAATCTTTTAGGAGAATGGGTTGAAAGAGGATTAGTTCCGAATGATATGGTATTCTTAGAGAATATGGTGAGAAATATTGGCTATAACAATGCTGAGAAATACTTTTTACAACGTTAAGAAGAAAATAAAGCTTAAGAAAGATGAGGGATAAAAAGATGTCTAAACAACAAATAGGTGTAGTTGGTTTAGCTGTAATGGGGAAAAACCTTGCTTTAAATATTGAAAGCCGGGGCTATTCAGTTGCTGTGTTTAATCGTTCTTATGAAAAAACGGAAGAATTTTTAAAGAATGAAGCAGAAGGTAAAAACTTTGTCGGTGCCAGTACTGTCGAAGAGTTCGTCAATTCATTGGAAAAGCCAAGAAAAATATTATTGATGGTAAAAGCAGGAACCGCAACAGATGCGACCATTGATTCTCTTAAACCATACCTTGAAGAAGGCGATATTCTTATCGATGGTGGAAATACATTCTTCCAAGATACAATCAGAAGAAATAAAGAATTAGAAACAGCAGGTTTCCATTTTATTGGAACAGGAGTATCTGGCGGTGAAGAAGGAGCATTAAAGGGTCCTGCGATTATGCCTGGTGGTAAACAAGAAGCTTATGAACTAGTAAAACCTATTTTTGAAGCCATTTCCGCAAAAGTAAACGGAGATCCATGCTGTACTTATATCGGTCCAAATGGCGCTGGTCATTACGTAAAAATGGTTCACAATGGCATTGAATATGGCGATATGCAATTAATTTGTGAAGCATATTTTATTTTGAAAAATGTCCTTGGTTTAAATGCAGATGAGCTTCATGGAGTATTTGCAGAATGGAATAAAGGCGAACTAGATAGTTACTTAATTGAAATCACAGCTGATATTTTTACAAAAATAGACGAAGAAACTGGAAAGCCACTAGTTGACGTCATTTTGGATACAGCTGGCCAAAAAGGTACAGGTAAATGGACAAGCCAAAATGCTTTAGATTTAGGAGTGCCGCTGCCAATCATTACGGAATCTGTATTTGCCCGCTTTATTTCCGCTATGAAAGAGGAACGTATTCTAGCTAGTAAAACCTTGAATGGACCTGAGATTAAACCATTTGATGGAAATAAAGTAGAATTGATTGAAGCAGTTCGTAAAGCATTATACATGAGTAAAATTTGTTCTTATGCACAAGGCTTTGCGCAAATGCGTGCGGCATCTGAGGAATATGATTGGAATCTTCGCTACGGAGATATCGCGATGATTTTCCGAGGCGGCTGTATTATTCGCGCACAATTCCTGCAAAAAATTAAGGATGCTTACGACCGTGAACCTGAATTAGCCAATCTTTTATTAGATTCTTATTTTAAAGAGATTGTTGAAAGCTATCAGAATGCACTCCGTCAAGTTCTAGCTGTTGCAATCGAACGCGGAATTCCGGTTCCTTCATTTGCAAGCGCGATTGCTTACTATGACAGCTATCGTACAGAAACGCTTCCAGCTAATTTACTGCAAGCACAACGTGACTACTTTGGAGCTCACACGTATCAACGGGTTGATAAAGAAGGAGTTTTCCATACAAACTGGATGGAATAACTTGGTCTACAAAAAGAGACAAAACTAACCAATTAATGGTCGGCTTAGTCTCTTTTTTTTTCTGAAATTAATATATAAAAAGCAATTTCAGTCAAAAATAACTAAAAATAACGCAGTTTAAGAGAATGATTTTTATCATCATTTTTAATAAAATAAAAGTATGTTCAGTTAACAAACAAATATGTTAACGCTTACTCAAGAAGGTGTGAGATCATGAAACTAATGGATGATTGGATAAACGCTAATTATCGGGTTCAAGGTGTAGAATCCAGTACTTTTCAATTTCATTCACACCAGGAATATGAGATTTACTTTTTCCATTCTGGAGATTGTAAGTATTTAATTAACAATCGAATTTATGAATTACAGCCGGGGGATATCATCCTATTGGATGGTTTAACCCTGCATAAACCAAATCCAAGGCCTGGAAGCACGTACACTAGGAGTATGCTTCATTTTTCCCCCACCTGGTTAGATGAGATTTTGTCAGCTCTTGGAATGCCTTATTTGTTGGATCCGTTTCAAAAGTTAAATAATTATTTGCTTCGTACCGGGTATGATGAATCAGGGCAATTTGTTGATGGAAGAATCAAGAAAATTGCAAGCCTAACCTCAAAAATGGATGAGGAAAAACAGCGAACTGGCGAGAAATGCAACCACATTGAAGCAGAAGTGAGACTTGAACTCGTTCAATTGTTGTTAGGAATCTATAAAATGAGTCAAAAGGATTTGGCACAGCTCCCAAGCAAAAAGACTGATAAGGAGCTTCATGCCGAGTCGATTGCCTCTTGGATTAATGACCACTATTCCGAAAAAGTTACGTTAGATCGAATGGCGGATGAACTGAATTTGAGTAAATATTATACTTCTCATGTTTTTAAAGAAGTAACAGGATTTACGATCATGGAATATGTGATGGGCTGCCGTCTAAACCAAGTAAAGTATTTACTTGAAATGGAACCAGATCAAACGTTATCTGAAGTTGCTCGTGCAACAGCCTTTGAAAGTATGGCCCATTTCAGCCGTTTTTTTAAAGAAAAGGTGGGGATAACACCGTCTAGTTATCGAAAGAATAAACGAGTTACTGTAAAAAGGGAGGATTCGAATTCATGAATCAGGATTTATGGATTTCTGGTTTTTCAGATGAAATCTCATCTGATTTTGATACTCAACTCAGGGTTGTTTCAAACCTTGGTATGCGTTATCTATCATTACGTGGAATTGATGGGAAAAATATTGGCGACTACTCTGTCGCTGAAATCAAAGATAATGTACAACCACGTTTACAAAAAGCCGGGATTAGCGTTTCTTCAATTGGTTCGCCAATTGGAAAGATATTTATCAATGATGACGAGGGTTTTGCCAAACAAAAGGTGATGCTTGAGGAGCTTTGCCAAATTAGTAATTTACTAGATTGTAAGTATATCCGTATTTTCAGTTTCTATATTCCAAAGGGTGCGGACGCTGATTCTTTTCGAGAGGATGTAATCAGTAAGTTAAAGCATTATGCAGAGATTGCTGCGAAATATAATGTCATATTATTACACGAAAATGAGAAAGACATTTATGGCGATATTGCAAGACGCTGTCATGAGATTTTGAAAGCGGTTGATTCTCCAAATTTTAAGGCGATATTTGATTTTGCTAACTTTGTTCAATGTGGCGAGAACACTCAAGTTTGCTACGACTTACTTAAAGATGAAGTCGTTTATATACACATTAAAGATGCTGTAACAGCCGATAATCAAAATGTTGTCTGCGGAACAGGAGAAGGAAAAATTCCAGAACTTCTTTCACAATTTATTAAAGCAGGCTATAAAGGCTTCTTAACTCTAGAGCCTCATTTGGTTCGGTTTGATTCTTTAAAGGATTTAGAGTTGGAAGATGCTACTGAAATTATCAAGGATAACAAAGACCTTGATGGGGCAAGCGGATATAAGCTTCAATATGAAGCACTTTTAGACATTCTTAAAAAAATTGAAAGCGAGGGAATTTAATTATGGCAGATGTAAGATTAGGGATTATTGGATTAGGTGCAGAAGGTGGTATGTATGCTAACTTCATCGCTGAAGGCAAAGTTAAAAACATGGTAATTGGTGCGATCTGTGATAATGATCCTGCTAAAAAACAAGTAGCAGAAGAGAAGTATCCTGGTGTTCCTTTCTACGATAATTATATCGAAATGCTTGGAAGTGGTGACGTTGATGCAGTCGTTACAACTGTTCCGCATTATCTACATCCTGAAATGGGAATCGAATCACTAAAAAGAAACATTCATGCATTAGTGGAAAAACCAGCTGGTGTTTATACAAAACAAGTGAAAGAGTTAAACGACTTTGCAGCAACAAAGCCTGAACTTAAGTTTGCAATCTTCTTTAACCAGCGTACAAATCCACTTTATAAAAAAGTAAAAGAACTTATTGATAATGGTGAGATTGGCAACATTCGCAGTACCAACTGGATTATTACTACCTGGTGGAGACCTCAAGGGTACTACAATCAAAGTGAATGGAGAGCAACTTGGGGCGGAGAAGGCGGCGGTGTCCTTGTAAACCAAGCACCACACCAAATTGATTTACTTCAATGGATTTGCGGCATGCCGAAGAAGGTTTATTCAAAAGTAAACTATGGCTATCAAAGAGATATTGTTGTTGAAGACGATGTGACTGCAGTATTTGATTATGGAAATGGTGCTACCGGTGTATTTGTAACTCGTACACACGATGTAGTGGGGACTGACCGTTTAGAAATCCTGGGCGATAAAGGAAAAATCGTGGTAGACGATAGTAAGAAAGTAACCATCAAGCGCCTGAAGAAATCTGAAAATGAAATGAGCAATTCCATGGATATGTCAGATGTTATGAAGCTGTTTATGGGCGGCGGTGCAGGTGATATTTTCACTGAGGAAGTACTTGATTTTGGTAATGTTTGGGGCGAACAGCACATTGCTGTATTAGATGACTTTGCTTCTGCTATTGTGGAAGGCACCCCATTATTAGCACCTGGCAGTGACGGTATTAATGGTGTTAGACTTGCAAATGCTATGCACTTGTCAAGCTGGTTAGGCAAAGAAGTAGAAATCCCATTTGATGAAGATTTATTCTTAGAAGAATTAAATAAACGTATTGCCGAAGAAGGCAAATATCCGGTTAGAAAGTAATCAATCACATGAAACGAACTCGGGGCGTCCATCCATGGCGCCTGAGTTCGTTTCAAAAAGGGGGAAAAGCTTATGTTAAAAGCAGCATTAATTGGGCTAGGAGACATTTCTACTATCCATCTGCCAGCCATAAAAGCAAACCCGAATGTTGAACTGATTGCAGTTTGTGATTTGGACGAAGGTGCTAGAAACATTGTTCCGGAAGCGCGCTTTTATACAGACTATCAAGAAATGTTGGAGTCGGAAGAGCTAGATGTCGTTCATATCTGTCTGCCACATTATCTGCACAATCCCGTGACGAAGACATGTGTCGAAAAAGGGGTCCATGTATTTCTCGAAAAGCCGCTTGGATTAAATACGGAAGAAGCGCTAGAGATAGTAGAACTTGAACATAACCATCCGGATATAAAAATTTGTGTTTGTTTTCAAAACAGATACAATGAGTCCTTTGAAATGCTCCAAGAAATTGCACAAAGTGGTGAGTATGGCAAGATTGTTGGAATTAAAGGACTTGTTGCTTGGCATAGACCTAAATCCTACTATGATGTGAAGCCATGGCGCGGTCAAATGAAATATGCCGGCGGCGGGGTTATGATTAATCAAGCGCTTCATACGATGGATTTAATGCAGCTGCTTGGGGGAAGGATTGAATCGATCCGCGGCAATGTTGATCAGTTACTGGACTATGAAATCGAAGTGGAAGATTCAGCGTCAGCACGCATTCAATTTGAAAACGGTGCCACTGGCTTATTTTTTGCTACTAATGCAAATGCCGTGAATTCGAGTGTGGAACTTCAAGTAATTTTTGAAAAAGGTAAATTCACGATTAAAGATAGTATTTTAACTAGAGTAAATGAAGACGGAATGAAGGAAGAATTAGTTGAGGATGCAAAAGTCCCAGGAACTAAATTTTATTATGGTGCCAGTCATAAGAAGCTAATTCACTTATTTCATCAATGTATTGAAGATGGTACGAACAACTATGTACACGCCAAAGATGCAGCGATATCGATTCAAATGATTGATGCAATCCGTAAGTCTTCTGAATCAAAACAAACAGTCAAAATGGAGGGATAAACAATGGAAAAAGGTAAAATTGGCGTTCAAATGATGATGCTTAAGGACAAAGTGGAAGAACTGGGTGCCTATGAAACCATGAGAAAAGTTAGTGAGCTTGGCTATCATTCAGTAGAAGTTTCGCAAATTCCCATGACTCCAGAAAATGTTTCAGAATTAAGAAGAGCAAGTGTAGACTTTGATATTAAAATTGCTGCAATGTCAGCTGCTTTAGAGCCAATGCTTCCAGGAGCTCCTGGAGAGACCTTGACGAATGATTTTGATAAAATTGTGAGTGATTGTAAGGCGCTAGATTGTAATTTCCTACGTATCGGTATGCTTCCATTAACCGTTATGGGCCATAAAGATAAAATTATGGAATTTATTGAAAAAGCAGAAGCAATGGCTCATAAATTAGCTGAGCAGGGTATCGAATTATACTACCATACCCATCACCTTGAATTTCAAAAATATGATGGAGTCTATCTGTTGGATCTCATGAAAAATAACACATCGAAGCTTGGCTTTGAACTGGATGTTCACTGGATCCAAAGAGCTGGCGAAAATCCTGTCGAGTTCGTTAAACAATATACTGGTCGAATTTCGTTATTGCACTTAAAAGATTATCGTATCGGACAGATGGATTTAAGTAACGTCGACTTTAAAGATATGTCCAAATTTATGCAAATCTTTACGAATACAATTGAATTTGCAGAGCTTGGCGAAGGGAACCTTGATATTAAAGCAATTGTGGAAGCGGGACTTGAAAGCGGGGCACAGTATTTCTTAGTTGAGCAAGATAACACTTACGGCCGCGATCCGTTTGAGTGCCTTGAGATCTCTGCTAAACATTTGAGAGAATTGGGTTATTCCGACTGGTTTTAAGAATAAGTGAGAAGTAGGCAGATGTAGGATGCTGTCTGCTTTTTTTATTTTTAAATAAAGAAAAAACCAATTCACTATTATTTTTGTGAATTGGTTCTTACTAGTTGTGAAAGATATTTTTCCATTTATTTTTAAATTGAAGCCACGGACAAACTTATTTCCGAAACCTCTAAAAAATTCTTAATTCCTAATGCACAGGCTCCCATGATACAGGCCTTTTTTCCAAATTCTGAAATCACCAGTTCTCGATAATGGCCAACTGAAGAATTCAATTGCTTCTTAATTTCTAATATGGCATCAGGATACAAACGGAGCAACTCGCTATTGATCACGATAATCTCAGGATTATATAGATTAATAATATTATTTAGTCCGACGGTTAAGAATTTAATAAACTTTTTAATTTGACAACAAGTAATGGGTTCCTGATTGTAAATCCAATCTTTCAATGCTTCAAAGCTAATGACGTCAATATTTTTTATTTCGGCTAATTGCTTAAAAAAACTGGCTTCAGAAGCATATTGTTCAAAACAACCCAACTTTCCGCATCTGCATGGTTTTCCTTCCGGAACGATAATCATATGCCCAATCTCTCCCGCATAACCATGATATCCTTTCAGCCATTGGCGATCCACCATCATTCCAAGTCCAATCCCTGAATACAAACTTACCGATAATAAGTTTTCACTTTGATGGTGTTTATAGACGATTTCAGCAACGGGAAATCATCCCATGCTCGAAAATTTTGCTGAGAATTAAGGAACGATTGATTTTTTTGATATATGCAGCATCTCCGGTGACCATATTTTCCTCCTTGAAAAGAACATATCCATTGACGTTTTTAAGCTATAATGATAATATACAAGTAATTAATTTGTTTAGTAAACAAATTATATGAAAACATTTTTTAAACTTCATTATGTAAGGGATTACACCTGAATTTAATTTTAAAAAAAGAAATGATTACATGGAATATTATCCCGTGTGGAACACTTTATACGACGAAAAGGAGTGAGATATCCATGGGTATTCTGCAAGAATTATTAAAAGATATTCCGGTACCTAAAATGGCCAAAGTGCAAGTAAAGTTTGATGATGCTATGATTGATAATCTCGGTAAAGAACTGTTGGAAAAATTGCAGCGGGAAGATATCGAGAAACAAATCAGGCCAGGGATGGAAATCGCGATAGCGGTGGGAAGCCGAGGCCTTGACCGCCTCGTCGAACTTACTGCTGTAACCGTCCAATTTTTAAAAGAATTAGGAGCAAAACCCTTCATTGTGCCAAGTATGGGAAGTCATGGCGGTGCGACAGCAGAAGGACAGCGAGAAGTATTAGCGCATCTTGGAGTTACAAAGGAAAGTGTCGGCTGTGAGATTCGCTCATCGATGGAAGTCATAAAAATTAGCGAATTGCCGAATGGGCTGCCAGTTTATATTGATAAATACGCTTCTGAAGCTGATGGAATTGTGGTTATCAATCGAGTGAAACCACATACGGCATTCAGGGGACCAGTAGAAAGCGGCATCATGAAAATGATTAGTATTGGTCTAGGCAAACAAAAAGGGGCAGAAGCCTGCCATCAAATGGGATTTAAGTATATGGCCGAAAATGTACCGGCAATGGCAAAAATTATTATGGAAAAAACACCATTCCTTTTCGGAGTGGCATCGATTGAAAATGCCTTTGACAAAGTCGCCATAGTAGATGTATTGACAATAGATGAAATTATCGAAAAAGAACCGGAACTACAGAAACAAGCGAAAGCATTATTACCGAAATTATTTTTTGATCAAATAGACGTCCTTGTAATCGATGAAATTGGAAAAAATATCTCTGGTGATGGAATGGACCCAAATATCACGGGCCGCTATCCAACCCCATATGCATCAGGTGGTCCTGATGTAAACAAAATGGTCGTGCTTGATGTTACTCCGCAGTCTGAAGGAAATGCCAACGGGGTGGGAACGGCGGATTTTACCACCCAGCGCCTGGTAGACAAAATGGATTTAGAAGGAACCTATGCCAATGGTTTAACGTCAACCGTTGTCGCTCCTACAAAAATTGCAACCACCTTGCCTACCGATAAGCAGACGATTCAAGCGGCTATAAAGACATGCAATATCTTGGATTTTAAGACAGTTAAACTCGTACGAATCAAGAATACGTTAAAGCTTAGTGAAATCGAAGTGTCGGAACCGTTGCTCGGATATATAAAAAATCATCCAAATATGGAGCAAGTATCAGAAGTCTATGAAATTCCTTTTGATGAAAAGGGAAATTTATTCTAAAAAATATGGGGGAGAAGAAATATGACAAACTTATTTGATTTGACTGGAAAAACAGCAGTAGCAATTGGGGGAAATGGTGTTTTAGGTTCGGCGATGGCAAAAGGATTAGCAGCCCACGGTGCCAAAGTAGCAATTGTCGGCCGTAATAGTGAAAAAGCAGAAGAAGTTGTCAAGGAAATTGAACAAAGCGGCGGAGAAGCAAAAGCATTTGCTGCGGATGTCAGTTCTAAGGATTCACTATTGAATGCTGCAAACGAAATAGAACAATGGTCCGGCGGCTGGGATATCCTTTTAAATGCACCAGGTACAAATAGTGCGACTCCATTCTTTGAACTAGGAATGGATGAGTATGATAAAATCATGGATATTAACCTAAAAGGGATTGTGTTAACCTGTCAAATTTTCGCCAAAAGAATGATCGAACAGGAGAGAAAGGGCAGTATTATTAATATTTCATCTGTCTCTTCCACAACACCTCTTTCTAGAGTATTTACGTACTCCGTATCTAAAGCAGGACTAAACAGTGTTACTCAATTTTTAGCCCGTGAATTTGCTCCAAACGGAATTCGTGTGAATGCCATCATTCCAGGTTTCTTTCCGGCTGAGCAAAACAGAAAAATATTAGATAAAGAACGAATTGAGTCCATTATGAGACATACTCCAATGAATCGTTTTGGGGAAGCGGAAGAGCTTCAAGGAGCAACCGTTTGGCTTGCATCAGAAAAAGCTTCAAGCTTTGTAACAGGAGCTATGATTCGAGTGGATGGCGGCTTTGGAAGCATGACAATTTAATAAGACACATAAATATATAAAAGTCAATGTCTTTAACAAGAGAGGAGAGGGGACCATGCAGATAGAAAAGTATGAAAACCTACAGTCTATTCTCCGGGATATGAAATCAGTAGTTGTCGCATTCTCAGGCGGTGTCGATAGTACGTTTCTCTTAAAAGCAGCGGTGGAAACTTTAGGGCGTGACCAAGTATTAGCCGTAACGGCAGACTCAGAAACCTATCCTTCCAGCGAACTTGAAGAGGCTAAAATTCTCGCTGGAAAAATTGGTGTTAAACATCAGGTAATTGAAACATCAGAATTAGCGATTCCTGGCTATGCAGAAAACAATAAGAATCGATGCTATTTTTGTAAAAGCAGTTTATTTGATCACTTAATTCCGGTTATGGAAGAAAAGGGATTTCAAAATGTGATTTATGGTGTTATTGCCGATGATATGAATGAACACCGACCAGGTATGCAGGCTGCAAAAGAAAAAGGAATCCGCGGACCGCTTCAGGAAGCAAATCTTTTTAAAGAAGAAATAAGGGAACTTTCCCGGAATTTCGATTTACCGACCTGGGATAAACCATCGTTTGCCTGTCTATCTTCACGGATTGCCTATGGTGAATATATCACGAAAGAAAAGTTGACGAAGGTTGAAAAAGCGGAGAGCTTTTTAAAATCATTTAATATCCGTCAGGTACGTGTTCGAACACATCAAGAGATTGCTAGAATTGAAGTAGAGCCAAACGATATGAAAATCCTTCTGGAAAACCATGATTCAATTGTCAAGGAACTTCAAGCATATGGCTATAAATATATAACATTAGATTTACTTGGTTATCAGTCTGGCAGTATGAACAAGGTTTTATCCTAATTTCAGCAACTAAATGAAAAGGCTTTGGAATCATCCAAGGCTTTTTCTTTTAACAAGTAAAGAAGGAAGATGAAACATGTTAAAAGAGTATGTAATGGGTCTTGATATTGGAACAACAAGTGTAAAAGCATGTGTTTTTAATTTAACTGGAACATTAATCGCGGAAACAGAAGAGATGATTACATCCTATTATCCTCAGCAGGGGTGGGTGGAGCAAGATCCAGTTGAAATCGAGCGATTAGCTGTTCAAGCGATCAGGAATTCTATTAAGAAAGCAAACATCGATAAGAATGAACTACTGTCGATTGGAATTTCAGCTGCGATGCATTCTCTCGTTTGCGTTGATAAAAATAAAAAGCCGCTATCACCAGCGCTCATTTGGGCGGATGGAAGAGGCCATGAACAAGTTGACAAAATTTTGGAGACCACTGGGAATAAGCATTATTTAAACACTGGTGCACCAATTCATCCGATGACACCATTCATAAAACTTATATGGATGAAAGAAACAAACTATGAACCTTATAAACTAGCAGAATACTTTATGTCGATAAAAGAGTATCTGCTTCAATGTTGGTTTAACAAGCGGGTCATTGATTATTCGATGGCATCTGCTACCGGGCTGTTTAATCCAACGACCCATACCTGGGATGAGGAATTATTAACTTTAACGGGAGTAGACGAACATCAGCTATCGGAAATCGTTCCGCCTACTAAAATATTAACTGGTATTAATTTGGCCATATCGGAAGAAATGGGCATTCAGCCTGCTATGCCTTTCGTGATTGGAGCGGCTGACGGGCAGTTGGCAAACTTAGGAATTGGGGCGATTCTCCCTGGTGAGGCTGCTGTTTCAGTAGGGACAAGCGGAGCGATTAGACAATTTACAAAAGGCGTAAAAATTAGCAGTAACCAAGAAACCTTTTGTTATTCCTTTACCGAGAATACTTCCATCATTGGGGGTCCAACGAATAATGGCGGAATTGCCCTACAATGGTTAAAGGATCTCTTGAACTACGAAGGAAGTTACGATGAGTTTCTTGCAGAAGCTGACAAGGTTGCACCTGACGCGGATGGGATTATTTTTCTACCCTATTTAAACGGAGAAAGAGCACCGCTTTGGAATCAGCAGGCCAAAGGGAATTTTTATGGAGTTTCCATTACTCATAAAAAAGAACATTTTATTCGTGCTGTGCTAGAAGGAATTACTTTTAATCTATATCAAATTGGGAAAGCTTTAGAAAGGTTAGTCGGTGAGCCCCATAAGATTTATGTAAATGGCGGTTTATCAAGGTCTCCTTTATGGCTGCAAATGATGGCAGATGTATTTGAGGCTGAAATCTATGTTTCAGAAAGTCATCATAGTGCAGCATGGGGGGCAGCATGGACAGCTTTAGTGGCAACAGGAAAAGTAAATTCTTATGAAGAGATTAAAAGTAATATTCCAATGGGAGAAGCCATTATTCCAAACAAGGAAAACAGTGAAATTTATAAAAAGGTTTTTGAGAAATATGAAAAGCTGGCACAAGATATAGCAAAGTATTTTTAAAGAAGTTTATGAAATATTAAATAAAGAATAAAAAAAGAGTTACTGTTCAGATTAATGATAACAGTAACTCTTTTTATTTCCTAATATTTCATTAAATATTTTTTTAAAAAAAGTATTGCATAAAGAAATTTTTTTTCATATAATCAATTTACACATGAAAGTGCTTTCAGAAAATGTTTACAAATTGTTATAAAGAAATTTAGGGGGTCTCATTAATGTTATTAGTAATTGTTTTTGCCGCAATTGTCGCGCTTCTATTGTTAATTACAGTTGCAAAGTTAAATCCATTTGTGGCGCTTATTATTACCGCAATCGGAGTAGGGTTGGCAACGGGAATGCCTTTAATCGCTCCAGATCCAGAACACCCTGGTATTATTGATTCTATTAAAGCAGGAATGGGTAATACATTAGGTTTCCTTGCGATTGTCCTTGGACTTGGAACAATGCTTGGTAAAATGATGGCTGAATCTGGCGGTGCTGAACGAATTGCACAAACGCTGATTAACCGTTTTGGTCAAAAAAATGTCCACTGGGCAATGATGTTTGTTGGTTTTATCGTAGGTATTTCTGTATTCTTTCAGGTTGGATTTGTACTATTAATTCCATTAGCTTTTACGATTGCGCGTCAAACTGGAGTTTCATTAGTTAAAATCGGTGTACCTTTAGTAGCAGGTCTTTCAGTCGTACATGGATTAGTACCGCCACATCCAGCAGCAATGGCAGCAGTAGGAATTTTTAAAGCCGATGTTGGTAAAACTATCCTATATTCGATTATCGTAGGTCTACCAACTGCAATCCTTGCAGGTCCTGTATATGGAAGCTGGATTGGAAAACGTATCCATAAAGATGTTCCAAAAGAATTAGCAGAACAAATGGCAGCTCCAAAGGATTTAAAGGAATTACCAAGTTTTTTCAATACTATTTTTACAGTCCTTCTTCCTGTTATTCTAATGCTAATTGCATCTATAGCGGAAATCCAATTAGACAAAGCAAGCTTTGGCTATAAAGCACTTAAATTCTTGGGAGATCCAGTTGTTGCATTATTGATTGCAACTGTATTCTCATTCTTTAGCCTTGGTTTCGCTCGTGGTATGAACCGTGAAAAAATCTTGAAATTTACAAATGACTGTTTAGCGCCAACTGCTTCCATCATATTAGTTATTGGTGCAGGTGGAGCATTTAATAAAGTATTACTTGATTC
Organism: Neobacillus pocheonensis; assembly: GCF_050477905.1. Lineage (NCBI taxonomy): Bacteria > Bacillati > Bacillota > Bacilli > Caryophanales > Bacillaceae > Neobacillus > Neobacillus pocheonensis. The sequence goes on from NZ_JBCNAD010000012.1 coordinate 43,197, forward strand.
TGGTATCGGAACATATATCGCTGACTTAGCAAAAGAATCGCATATGTCACCAATCCTTTTAGGTTGGGGAATCGCAGCGATGATTCGTGTGGCAACTGGATCAGCTACCGTATCGATGATGACAGCAGCAGGTATTGTTGCACCAATTGCAGCAGCTATGCCTGGTTCAAGTCCTGAACTTCTAGTATTAGCAACAGGTGCAGGCTCACTTATTCTTTCACACGTTAATGATGCAGGTTTCTGGATGTTCAAAGAATATTTCGGTATGTCTGTAAAAGAAACATTAATGACATGGACTGCACTTGAAACCATCATTGCAACAGCAGCATTAGTTTTTATTCTCATTCTGAATGTCTTTGTTTAATATGTAATATAAAAAAGATGAATCCGTTTATGGGTTCATCTTTTTGAGTTGAAAAATTATTAGATTCGCGTATCGGAAATAGCATCTCTAATTTTTTCGATGGCTGTCTTTGCTTTTTCCTTATTTAAAATCATTAAATTTACATATAGGGCATCAATGAGGCTTAACTGAGCAATTCTAGAAGCCAGTGCCTCTGAGCGATATTCTGTCTCGTCTGAACTTGTGTATAAGGCGACATCAACATTTTGGCTGATTGGCGACTTAGGGAAACTTGTTATACCTATCGTTTTGGCACCGCTTTCAATGGCGGTGTTTAAAATATTTGTAGAATCTTTATTTGTTCCAGAATGGGAAATGACCACAGCGACATCATTCTTCGTTAATTGTGATGCGGACATTAGCTGAAAATGAGAATCTGGAAACGCAAATACTTTTAACCCAGATCGAATAAACTTGTGATACGCATCCATTGCGATAACAGCAGAACCTCCAGTACCGTAAAGCTCCACTCTTTCGGCATTATGAAGCAGGTCAACTGCTTTTTGAAGAGAAACGCTGTCCAGGATTTGTAATGTATTTTCAAGGGTTCGAATATTGGATTTAAACACTTTTTCTGAAATGGTTTTGGCACTGTCGTGTTCTGTTATTTCCTCATGAATTTGCTTCATCGGTGTAATTATCTCTGATGCAAGCGCAATTTTCATGGCTTGATAGCCTTTAAAGCCAATTCGTTTACAAAAACGGAATACAGTGGCATCGGCAACATTTAAATCTTCGGCCACTTCATTGATGGTGCTATGGATAATTTTATCGGGGTAATCTAAAATATAATTGGCAATTTTCTTTTCTTTATCACTAAATCTTGCGTAATAAGAGCGAATTTTTCCGAGACAACTTTCTGTCATTTTGCGGATGTCCTTTCTAAATAAGTGGATACTATCAGTATAACATAATAATAGGCGTGGAAAAAAATTTCTTGCAAACGATTTCAATTTTAAAAAATATTAATTAGTGTGAAATTGGAGGAAGAATAATGAATGCAAAATATGTTATTGGCGTTGATATTGGGACGACCAGTACAAAATCGGTTCTGTTTGCGACGAATGGGACCGTCATAGCCACTCATGGAATTGAATATCCGTTATTTTCACCGACTCCTGCAACAGCAGAACAAGATCCTGAAGAAATTTTTCAAGCGGTGATCGATACCATAAAGACTGTTATCAAAAAAAGTGAGACTTCACCTAGTGATATCCTTTGTATTTCCTTTAGTTCTGCGATGCACAGTGTTATTGCAGTGGATGAATCCGGCAAACCAATTACGAGGTGTATAACATGGGCAGATAATAGAAGTGCAGAATGGGCAGAGAAATTATTAACTGAAATGAATGGACACGACATTTATCTTCGAACTGGTACTCCTATTCATCCCATGTCACCTCTATCAAAATTAGTTTGGTTAAAAGAAGATCAGGCTGAGATTTTTAATCGTACATATAAATTTATTTCTATTAAAGAATACGTTTTTTATAAACTGTTTAACCAATACGTAATTGATTATTCTATCGCTTCAGCTACAGGTATGTTTAATTTAACCACGTTACAATGGGATGAAGAAGCTCTGAAAGTTGCTGGGATTTCTAGTGATAAGCTATCCAAGCCTGTCTCCACTACCTTTAGCCTTAGCGGTTTGGATGAGAACTTTGCAGACGAAATGATGCTTCCTAAGTCCATTCCGTTTGTTGTCGGAGCAAGTGATGGTGTGTTATCAAATTTAGGCGTAAATGCCATCGATCCAGGTGTAGTGGCTGTTACTATTGGGACAAGCGGAGCAATCAGAACTGTTACAGATAAACCTGTTACTGATCCAAAGGGAAGAATTTTCTGCTATGCCCTAACGGAAAATCATTGGGTCATTGGTGGTCCTGTGAATAATGGGGGAATGTTATTTAGATGGGTCAGGGATCAACTTGGTTCTGCTGAAGTAGAAACTGCTAAACGTTTGGGAAAAGACCCATACGAAGTGTTAACCGAGATTGCTTCCTTAGTATCGCCTGGTTCTGACGGACTATTATTTCACCCTTATTTTGCCGGGGAACGTGCACCAATTTGGGACGCGAATGCCCGTGGTTCCTTTTTCGGTTTAGGGTTGCATCATAAAAAAGAACACTTAATCAGGGCTGTTTTAGAAGGAGTTATTCTTAACTTGTATACGGTTCTCCTTGCATTAGAAGAATTAATTGGGGAACCGAAAAGAATTCAGGCAACAGGAGGGTTTGCCCGCTCAGAGCTTTGGCGGCAAATGATGGCGGATATTTTTAATCAAGAGGTCAATATTCCTGAGAGCTTTGAAAGCTCTTGCCTAGGTGCTGCCCTTCTTGGTTTATACAGTTTAGGTGAAGTCGACTCATTAAATGTCGTTTCCGAAATGGTCGGGGCAACAAACCATCATGAGCCTATTCAGGAGAATGTACAGATCTATCAAGAAATAATCCCCATCTATATTCGACTCTCTCGTCTGTTAAAAGAAGAATATGCTAGCATATCTGCCTTTCAGAAAAAGTGGGTTAAATAAGAAAGCAAAAGCGGTTATCAACTTGATAGCCGTTTTTTATTGTATAATAATGGGATTGATTTCATTAAATTGTTATAAATGAAAAAAGTTTAAGAGATAATCAGTTATAAAATATAATTAAGATATTACGTAAATAAAGATATTTTACAAAAGGCGTGATAAAGAACTTGAACAACCATTCTCAAAATGATAAAAATATCGAAAATTTACAATTAAGAATAAAAGAACTGGAAGAAAGAGAAGCAGAACTGATTAAGCAACTTCGACTTAATTCATCCCTGCATTCAATGGTTTTGGATGCCTTGCCAATAAATATCTATTTAGAGGATTCTGAAGGAAAAACGATATTTGCCAATAAACAGGCATGTGAAATGAATGGAATGAAGTTAGAGGAGTTAATTGGTAAAACAGTCTTTGATTTTTTCCCCAAGAATATTGCTAAGATGAACCGTGATATAGATCTTGAAGTTTGGCGCAGACGGAGCATGGTTACAAACGAGTTAATGGCTGGATTTCAAGGGAAGGAATTTCATATGTTCAGCGGAAAAACGATTATTGAAGTCCCTGACTCCAATGAAGAATTTCTGCTGGGCTTCGGATTAGATATTACGGAATTAAAAAAAGCAGAAGAAAAGATTGCTCATATGGCGTATCATGATGCCTTAACTGGGCTGCCGAATCGCTGGTTTGTTAAATCTTTTCTTGAGAAGTTTCAAACTGGCAATAAGAACAACGAGGAAATGGCAGGGGTTATCCTCCTTGATTTAGATCATTTCAAAATCATAAATGACAGTTTAGGGCATCAAGCCGGCGATATCTTATTAAAGGCCGTTGCCCAAAGGTTAAGTGATTGCATTTGCGGAGAAGATATTCTTGCAAGGTTCGGAGGGGACGAATTCGTTCTTTTACTCCCAAATCTTGAATCCATGGAAAAAGTTTATGAAGTTAGTAAGTTTATTCTAAAGGTGATGAAAGAACCCTTTACAATTTGCGGTCAAAAATTTACCATCTCACCAAGTATCGGCATCAGCTTATATCCCCAACATGGTGAAGACATCAATGATCTCATAAAGCATTCTGATCTTGCAATGTATCATTCGAAAAGGAATGGAAGAAATTGTTATTCGTTGTATAATTCCAAAATGGATATAAAGTTATGCAGCATGAAAGACCATGAAAAAATTGAAACTCTTTGTAAATAATTTAAATAATCGGCTGCCACTTTCATGGCAGCCGATAGTTATACCCATTTCAATTCTTGCAAAAGTTGTTGCCGAAATAATTGAATGATAAATTCATTATAATAGTCTTTTCTCACGATGATCTGATATCTGTTATTAGGATGAATGTAATAATAAATATCTGAGATGACTTTATTTTCATCAAAATATTCACGAACTTTTTTGAGGTTATTCTTTAATTCACTATCAAACAGTGTAATGGAAATTTCAATATCTTCCCCGTTAGCCGTTTCTTTTATCTCAAGTTGTTTCTCGTCATATTTATACTCTACCATCATTCCAATTTCCCCCTAAATTAAATATCTAAGATAAATATAGACGGTACAAATTAAAATAGAAAGAATCATTAAGGGGAACGCGATAATCAGGAATTTACCGAACGTAATGGAATATCCTTCCTTCGCAGCAAGTCCGGCCACAATGACATTGGCACTCGCCCCAATTAAAGTTCCGTTACCTCCTAAACATGCCCCAAGTGATAGGCTCCACCACAATGGCTCTAAATTTTGAATTCCCAGATCTCCCATGTCCTTAATCATCGGAATCATTGTGGCTACAAATGGGATATTGTCAATAAAAGCAGAGGCAATTGCACTCACCCATAAAATTAATAAAGATGTGGACGTAACGTCCCCTCCAGTTAAATGAACCGAATAATCAGCTAATAACGATATTACTCCAGTCTCGATCAATCCAGAAACAAGGACGAACAATCCGATAAAGAAAAAGATGGTTGTCCATTCTACCTTTGAAAAGGCCTTATCTAGATAGCTTTCTCCTGTTAATAAAAGTAAAAGAAATGCACCTGCTAAAGCTACGGTAGCAGATTCAATATGGAACATCTGATGAAGGAAGAAACCCAAAATCGTTAGTATTAGAGCAAATAGAGACTTCTTTAAAAGACCTTTGTCCGTGATTTCTTCCTTTTCATCCAAGTCCATTAAATTCGCCCGTAATTCTGCAGAAGTTTTTAACTGTTTTCGATAAATAAAAGCCAAAATGCCTATATTGACAAATAATATAAAAAATGTAATTGCAGTAAGATTGTAAATAAATGCCATGAAGGTCAACTCCTTTACTGCACTTCCTATCATGATATTTGGCGGATCTCCGATAAGTGTTGAGGTTCCACCTATATTAGAGGCTATTACTTCAGTGATTAAGAAGGGAATCGGGTTCACCCGCAATTGTCTTGTAATACTGAATGTAACGGGCACCATCAATAGGACAGTCGTAACATTATCTAAAAAGGCCGAACCTAAAGCCGTAATAATCCCTAGGACAATCAGGATTTTAATGGGGTTTCCGTTTACCTTTTTTGCAGACCAAATCGCTATGTATTTAAAAAGCCCTGTTTCAGAGGTTATGGCGACAATAATCATCATTCCAGTTAGTAAACCAAGGGTATTAAAGTCAATATGGTGGAGGGCTTTTTCCTGCCCGACAATCCCAAGTATGACCATCATGATGGCGCCGGCCATTGCAATAATGGTGCGATGTATTTTTTCTGTAACGATGAAGGCATATGTAAAAAGAAATACGCCAATGGCGATGTAGGCTTGTGTTGACATGTTTAACCTCTTCTCCCAAATTATTTTACGGTGTCTAAAAAAATGCAAAAAGGAGCCCGATTTGACAGACTCCACCAAGATTTTACCGTATTTATTATTTACTTAATTTTATAAAAGTAAACCGGGGATGTAAAGCAAGACTTACTCTTTCCTGATTACTATAGGCCTAATTTTCTAATAAAATCCACCGTTTCTTGATGTTCGAATTTTATGATTCTAAATAAACGTTTATCAGTTTTTACAAGAGATCTCCCATTCTCATCACTAATAGCTTTAGTAGTGGAAGTTCCTTGTAATACTGTCCACTTTCCGGCTATTTTTCCGATTTTTAAATCGATAATTCCAAGACGGCTGCCGAAGGATCCGGCCATTACCACCGGCTTATTGTTTATCAAGCCCTTTGTCATATTAGTATTAGCGAGATTTTGAAAAATAGGACCTGGGAAAACACTATGAGAATGACCGGCAAGTACAGCATCAATTTCAGGAAATTTCGTTAAATAATAGACAGCGTTTTCAGTTTCAGAATTATAAGGCTCGCTGCTAATTCCTGTATGAGCAAGGGCAATAATGAGATCCGCTCCTTTAGCTTTCATCATCGGAATAAATTCCTTTGCAGCATCTATAATGGGTTTTGCATATACCTTTCCTTCTAAATTAGCTTTATCCCATTTCATGATTTGAGTTGGCATGAAGCCAATAACCCCAATCTTTAAGGTGTGCTTTGTTCCGCTTTGATCAACAACCTGCCTTTTTAAAATAATATAGGGTGTAAAATAGGGTTTATTTTTTTTAACGGAAAAAACGTTTGCATTTAATACAGGCATATTGGCCCCTTTAATAGCCGCATTCAAAAACTTTAGCCCATAATTAAACTCATGATTACCAATTGCGATAGCATCATAGCCTAAAGAATTGAAGGCCCTGTACACGGGGTGAGTTTTTCCATGATTTATTCCTCTTATCCTTGCCAGATACTCACCGAGTGGATTGCCTTTTAAATGGTCGCCGTCATCAAACAATAAGGAATTTTTAACCTCATTCCTTGCTTGATGTATGAGTGTAGCGGTTTTTACGAGACCGATGCGGTTATCCACTTTTGTTTGATAGTAATCATAATTGACCAAAGAAGAATGTAAATCAGTGGTTTCAAGGATACGCAAATCGATAATTCCTTGGTTCTCTGCTGCATATACATGGCGAGAGAAAGGAGTATAAAACAGGATGAGTGGGATTAGTAGAAAAGGAATCTTTTTCAAGAACATAAACTAAAACCTCCTACATAATCTTTCTAGAGTTATTATCCTCCTAAATATGTCATTGATACAATTATCAGTACGAGAAAGAAATGGACAGAAATTTGTCAAAAACATTTGAATAAAAAATGAATAAAACCGTTTTCACCTATTATGGAAGTGAAAATTCATTATAATGAAGCTATAAAAAGGTGGAGGTAAAACAAAATGAACATAACAACAATTATTGAATTAGAAAATCAAGAAGTTGAAAATATTACTGGCGCAAAATTAGTCTTTACACAAGAACAAATTGACGAAAACATTGTCGAAACATGTGTCGAATGTTTACAACTCGAAAATTCAGACGATAAAATTTCAACCGAAGAAGCAATGCAAAAAGTATTTGAACAATTACAGCAAAACGGAGTTATTCCAGCAAACGTTGAAGATTTTTCTTACGAAATGCCGTCATGTGAACGTTTAAAAAGAAAAACTGATAATGAGACAGATTTACCACAAAAGGTCATTCTTTCATTTATGTCTTAAAGAAGTTCTTCGGAGCTTCTTTTTACTATAAGTGTGACTTTGGTCAAAGCGTAAAGATCATTTACGCTTTATAATAAAAAGAGATTTTTGGGGAGTGTTACTTTGTAAACGCTTTCACTATTTGGAAGGAAGTGACTTTATCATTGATGCATACAGGGAGAATCACGATTTTGTCTGGTCACTTTGGAAGTGGAAAAACCGAAATTGCTATAAATTTAGCCTTAGTAGAAAGGCAGAAATATGAAAAAACAGCCATCAATGATTTAGATATAATTAATCCTTATTATCGCTCTCGGGATGTAGCAAGTATCTTTGAGCAGCATGATGTTGAATTAATTGCTCCCAAGAATCGACTAGCAACGGCGGATCTCCCCATCGTTTCTGGTGAGATTTATCGCGTCCTCCATGACAATCGGTACCGGTTAATCGTCGATTCTGGTGGTGATAAGGACGGGGCAACAGCATTAGGACAGTATTATCATGAATGGAAAGATTTACATCCAGAATTACTTTTTGTTTTAAATGGAAACAGGCCGTATGTTAGCACCTTGGATGGAGTATTGTACACAATTGAACAAATCGAAAAGGCATCTAGATTGAAGTTGAACGGAATTATTAATAATTCAAACCTTGGCAGCGAAACTACCATAACCGATATAAAAAAAGGAATGGAGTTAAGCAGTCAAGCGGCTGAAAGACTTGAAATTCCACTATTATATACAACCATTTCGTCCCATCTAAGAAGGGAAGCAAACGAATTTTCGCAGAATCATAAAGTCGTTTGGATTGAACGGTATATGAAATTGCCTTGGGAAGCTTGAAAGGGGAGAACAAGTATGGAAAAAAGAGTTGTTTTAAATGAAGACATTTGTAAATCGTGCAGCCTTTGCGTTGAAGTATGTCCGACGAATGTCATTTTTCTAGCAGACTATTTAAATGGAAAGGGTTATCGACCAGCAACTGTTACAGATCAGAATCATTGCATTAGCTGTGCAAAATGTGCTCAAGTTTGCCCAGATGCTGTCATCGCAGTCTATCGTCCTGTCAAGATTTTGCAAACTGTGTAACTGGAAGGAGTATTCAAAATGGGGAAAGTGTTGATGAAAGGAAATGAAGTAATTGCCGAAGCGGCAGTCCATGCCGGTTGTAAGTATTTTTTCGGCTATCCGATTACACCGCAAAGTGAGCTTGTTGCCTATATGGCAAGAAGGCTTCCTGAAGTAGGCGGTTTATTTTTGCAAGCAGAAAGTGAAGTAGCAGCCATCAATATGGTGTATGGTGCAGCGGGTACGGGTGTCAGAGTTATGACATCTTCCTCAAGCCCAGGTTTCAGTTTAAAGCAAGAAGGAATTTCGTACATGGTAGGTTCAGAGCTTCCAGCAGTTATTGTGAATGTTGTTCGCGGAGGTCCGGGACTCGGGAACATTCAGCCAGCCCAATCAGATTATTTCCAGGTAACAAAAGGCGGAGGGCACGGTGACTACAATATTCCAGTTTTAGCGCCAGCCAGTTTGCAGGAAATTGTTGATTTAACAAGAGATGCTTTTGATATTGCGGATCGTTACCGTACTCCTGTGATTTTGATGGGCGATGGAATGCTAGGTCAAATGATGGAGCCTGTTGAGTTTGGTGAACGTTCGGAAATACAGGAATATAACAAAGAGTGGGCGACAACTGGTACACGTGGTGACGGGGGACCCAAAATTATTACCTCGCTAGAGCTTGATGCAGATGGATTAGAAAAACGAAACTGGAATCTGCAACAAAAGTTTGCCGTAATCAAGAAGAATGAGGTTCGATATGAAACCTATCTCATAGAGGATGCCGAATTAATCATGGTTGCCTTCGGGACAGTCGCGAGGATTACGATGAATGCCATCAATAAAGCAAGAAATGCTGGCGTAAAAGTAGGTTTAATCAGGCCAATCACACTATGGCCGTTCCCTGAAAAGCCCTTCCTTGAAACAAGGGAAAGGGTTAAGACCTATATTTCGGTAGAGATGAGTGCAGGGCAAATGATTGAGGATGTTAGGCTAGCTGTAAATGGTCATGCGGAAGTGGATTTCTATGGCCGAACAGGCGGCATTGTACCAACACAAGAAGAAATTTATGAAAAAATCATGGCGGTTGCTAGAGGTGTATCAGTATGACAATGAAAACAGTGTTTAAAAAAACATGCGGGCTGACAGATAAGCCCACCCACTATTGTCCGGGCTGTACGCATGGCGTCATCCACCGTCTAGTCGGTGAAGTTTTAGAAGAGATGGATATTTTAGAGGAGACCGTCGGAGTTGCTTCTGTAGGTTGTTCCGTTTTATCCTACGAATATTTTAATTGTGATATGACACAGGCAGCACATGGGCGGGCACCTGCAGTCGCTACTGGAGTAAAGCGGGTGTTGCCTGACCGTTTTGTCTTTACCTATCAAGGTGACGGAGACCTTGCTTCTATTGGCATAAGTGAAGTCATTCATGCTGCAGCAAGAGGTGAAAATATTACCGTCATTTTCGTCAATAACGCCATTTATGGAATGACCGGCGGGCAGATGGCTCCGACGACTTTGATTGGCCAAAAGACTGCTACGACACCATTCGGCAGGGATATCAGCATTCAAGGTTCGCCGATTAAAGTTTGTGAAATGATTGCTACACTAGATGGTGCTGCCTATATTGAACGGGTTTCAACGCATGATATACCTCATATTTTAAAAGCGAAAAAAGCTATTCGAAAGGCATTTGAAACTCAGAAAAAAGGCCTTGGATTCTCCATGATCGAAATATTATCTACCTGCCCAACCAACTGGGGACTGGATCCAGCTGAATCCCTGGAGTGGGTAAAGGAAAATATGGTTCCCGTTTATCCTCTTGCTGTTTACAAAAACAAAGAGGGAGTGAAATAGCCATGCTTGAAGAGATTATTATTGCCGGTTTCGGAGGGCAGGGAGTGATGTCGATGGGGCAGCTCATCGCTTATGCTGGGATGCTGGAAGGTAAGGGGGTTTCCTGGCTTCCTTCCTATGGACCTGAACAACGCGGGGGAACGGCGAATTGTGCAGTTGTTGTGAGTGATGAACCAGTTGGTTCTCCGTTAGTTACGAGGCCATCAACTGCAATTGTTTTGAATAATCCGTCATTTGATAAATTTGAGCAGAAAGTCCGATCAGGAGGCTTACTCATTGTAAACTCATCATTGGTTACTCGTGTGTCAGACAGAGAAGACATAAAGATTATCGAAGTAACAGCAACTGACATGGCGAATGATCTTGGAAATTCTCGAGTTGCTAATATGATTTTATTAGGAGCATTTTTAGAAACATCAAAGATTGTTTCATCTGATTCAATTCTCGAATCTCTAAAAAAAGTTCTTTCTGCTGATAAGCATCATTTACTTGAAATCAATAAGCAGGCATTAGAAAAAGGTGCTTTGCTTGTAGGAATGAGAATTTCATAAACAAAAAAGCCAGTGCTGTCAGGCTGGCTTTTTTCGAGTTTCTATTTGGTTTTTGTTTTTTAATCCAAAGAACCACCAATTCCAGTCACCTAGCAGCTTCATTAAGGCGGGAACAAGAACCATCCTGACAATGGTGGCATCGATAAAAATGGCTGTTGCAATACCAACACCCAATTGCTTTATCGGCATGACACCTGTGAAGGCGAAAGCCCCTGTTACAACTATCATGATGGCCGCTGCAGAGGTAATAATCTTGCTTGTATAGGTTAAGCCATAGATAGTTGCTTCACTGTTATTCCCTGTTTGATGATAAAATTCTTGAATTCTTGAGATGAGAAAGACCTCATAGTCCATCGAAAGTCCAAAAACCAGGGTAAAAACAAATACTGGCAAAATTAAAGCAATATTTGCGGGTGTTACGCCTAAATGTCCCTGTTGGAATACCCAAACGACAATTCCAAATGTACAGCCAAGGCTTAAAATATTCATTAAAATGGCTTTTATTGGAATAAGGATAGAATGAAATGCTGCCATCAGAATCACAAGGGTAGATATAACAATTAATAGTAATCCATAGGGAGCCTTTTTATAAATCTCTGTAAAAATTTCCTGTTCAAGTTGAATCGAACCGCCAAAGGATGATTTTAAGCCTAAATCCTTAGATGACCATTCTTTAACCCAGTCTCTTGCTTTTGAAGAATGCTCTCCTGTTTTTAAATAAACCTCAAAAAGCATTTTGTTTCCTCTAATAAAGTAGTCCTTTATTGGAGCAACCTTTGATTTGTCACCGTATGTTAAAAATTGAAGAAGTTGGTCAGAATCCTTTATTTTTGTTGCTGAAAATGGTGAATTAACGGTAAAGACAAGTGGGTCTTCTTCTATACGATTTATTACCTTACCTATTTTGTTAAAATTGTTCTTATCAAGGATTTTTCCATTCGCTGTGAGAACAATCGTTACTTTTTTCTCGTCGCGTTTTTCCTTGGCAATAAATTGGTCTCTAAATGTCTCTAAAGCCACTCTTGAAGGGTATTTTGGCGGTAGTGAATCTGTCCCTGGTATGGTTAAGACCATTTGCTTTACAGGGATAAGGCCGGCAAGCAATATAGCAAGAGCTGTAATTGACATAAGAACAGGACGCCTCATTACAAATTTGGCAAACTTATACCATAAACTAGTTTGTTTTTCTGTGACCGGAAGGACACTTAATTTATTTACTTTTTTCCCTAATAAAGATAAGATTGCCGGGAGAAAGGTTAATGCGCACAGAGCTGATAAAAATACAACAGTCATACCACCCAAGGCGACATTTTGAAATATATCAATTTTAATAAACCAAAGGCCTGATAAACCAATAAACACGCAAAGTCCTGAGAAGATAATCGAACGGCCGGCAGTCTCCACAGTGATTTCTATTGCTTCTTGAGTAGGTTTCGTTTCGATTTCTTCTTTAAATCGGTTTATAAATAACAAGGCGAAATCAATGCTTAAAGCAAGACCAATCATCGGGATAATATTTAGAATAAAGATAGTTAAATCAGCACCATAGCTAAAAAAATAAACAGTTCCCATAGTAGTTAAGATGGAAACCACCCCAATAACAAGCGGAAGAGATGCAGCCACAAGACTGCCAAACGCTAGGATAAGGACAATTAGGGCAATCGGCAAGCCAATCATTTCTGCTTTAGCAAGATCTTCTTGGCTAGCGGCATTTAAATCTTGGACAATGACGGGCTCACCGGTTATGGTAACTTTTAGGCCACTTTTATTTTTTAGTAATTTTTTTAATTCATCAATTTCATTTCCAAGGCTTTCCGATTGTTTATTAAATGTAAGAAGCCCATAGGCATAGCTCCCCTTTAGCATCCCCTCATGGTCAAAAGGAGTAGTTATCTTGTGTGCTCCATCAAAATTTCTCAATTCTTGAAATGTATTTCGAATAAAACTATGGAATTTAACTTCACTTATTTGTTTTTCTTTTTCAAAAACCATGATAATCGAGGACTTTGACTGCCCAAAATCCTGCTCTAAAACCCTTCTTGTTTCATTATACTCCCCTTTATATTCAAAGCCGTTTCCACTTAATACTGATGGCAGTTGTAATGCGAAAAAGCCAAAGAAGATAATGACAGCTATCCAAAGTCCTAAAATCCATTTTCTCCTTCGATATATGTATCTTCCAAATTTTTTCAATGTATCACTCCCCCATCCAAAGGAAAACAGTTAGTCAATAAATTTTCCCCCTATTTCAAAGTGAAAATTCATTGTTATTTTTAACGCACCTGTTGTTAATAATTAAAATATGTTCATGTTAATTTTTACAAATGTAAAATTATTTATGATTCGACGATTTTTTTGTTACAATAAAGAAAATATCTTATGTTTTAGGTGGGACCTATGGATAGAGAAAAATTAAGTAAGGTGATTGAGGCAGCCAAGTTATACTATTTACTGGATTATAATCAAAATGAAATAGCCAAGGTTTTAGGGGTTTCTCGCCCGACCGTTTCCCGGTTATTACAGCAAGCAAAAAGTGATGGTATCGTTCAAATCAGCATCATGGACCCTACAGAAAATGTTGAAAATTTGTCAGAACAATTAGAGAAAAAATTCAATTTAAAAAAAGCCATTGTCGCTTCAATTCCGCAATTTGAAAACCATATTGTTAAAAACTATCTTGGCGAAAAAACCGCACAATTTCTCGATGAAATTGTGAAGGATGATGACATTATCGGTGTAACATGGGGAACAACCCTTTACCATATCGCCATCGAACTGAAACAGAAATTTGTTAAAGATGTAAAAGTGGTCCAGCTTAAGGGCGGGGTCAGCCATGCAGAGACTAATACGTATGCCTCAGAAATTTTATATCTTTTTGGCAAAGCCTATAATACGACCCCACATAATCTTCCACTTCCTGCTATTGTGGATCATGTGGTGGTAAAGCAGGCGATGGAGGCGGATCGGCATATCCGTAAAATCCTTGAGCTTGGCAGGCAGGCGAATATTGCCTTGTTTACAATTGGACCAATAAAAACGGACTCATTACTATTTCAGTTGGGTTATTTTACCGACAGTGACTTGGAATCACTGTATGGAACAGCTGTCGGTGATATTTGCTCTCGTTTCTTTGATAAAGATGGCAGAGTCTGCAACGAGAGTCTGAATGATAGAACCTTAGGCGTCAATTTGAATGATTTAAGGGCGAAGGAGTATTCCATACTAGTTGCTGGTGGTCCTAACAAAATTGACGGTATATACGGTGCTTTAAAAGGCGGCTATGCAAATGTTTTGATAACCGACCAATTTACCGCCCAATTCTTACTTGATAAAAAGGAATAAAAGCTCAAAAACAGCGTTCGCGCTGTTTTTTTTGTCTTTTGTGTGAACCATCGATAAATATTTTTACATTTGTTCATAAAAGTATTTACAAATGTTCAAAGTCTTTGTTATAGTTACAGTGTGATAATTAACCATGAATATTTAAATATAAATGTTTTTCAAATAGGGGAGGAAATCGAGTTATGACTAAAAATATTGTAAATATGATCGATCATACATTATTAAAAGCTGACGCTACTAAAGAAGAAATCATCAAATTATCAGAAGAAGCTAAAGAGTATACTTTTGCATCTGTATGTGTAAATCCTACATGGGTAAGTACGGCTGCTAAAATTCTTGCTGATAAACCTGAAGTGAAAGTCTGTACTGTTATTGGTTTCCCTCTTGGCGCTTCAACACCTGAAACAAAAGCGTTTGAAACTACAAATGCTATTGAAAATGGTGCAGATGAAATAGATATGGTCATTAATATTGCGGCTCTTAAAGATAAGCAAGATGATTTAGTGGAAAGAGATATTCGTGCGGTTGTAAATGCTGCTAAAGGAAAAGCTATAGTTAAAGTAATTATTGAAACATGTTTATTAACGAATGAGGAAAAAATAAGAGCATGTGAAATATCCGTTAAAGCTGGTGCAGACTTCGTTAAAACATCTACTGGTTTTTCAACAGGTGGCGCAACAGTTGAGGATATTCGCTTAATGCGTGAAACAGTTGGTCCTGAAATTGGTGTCAAAGCCTCCGGTGGAGTTCGCAGCCGTGAAGATGCACTGGCAATGATAGAAGCAGGAGCTACTCGTATTGGCGCAAGTTCTGGAGTTTCAATCGCTAAAGGTGAGCTTTCTTATAGTAATTACTAATAATTAATGTGAGGGTATAAAAATATGAGAGATGTTTTAATGGCGTTAATAGCTGGCTTAATTGTTGGAATGCTGTTTAAATTTTTAAAACTGCCATTACCTGCACCCCCAGTATTCTCCGCAGTCGTTGGTGTTTTCGGTGTTTACTTTGGAGGAATACTTTTGGACTGGGTATTGAAGGTAATTCAGCATTAAAATCCCACGGCGGAGCGTGAATATAATGGAAGAAAAAGATCTAATGATTGAAGCAAAAAAAGCAAGAGACTTTGCATATGTGCCATATTCCAACTTTAAAGTGGGAGCTGCTCTTTTAGCGAAAGATGGAAAAGTGTACCATGGCTGTAACATTGAAAATGCCGCATACGGAATGACAAACTGCGCGGAGCGAACAGCTTTGTTTAAAGCATATTCAGAAGGCATTACCCAGTTTGATTCGCTTGTAGTTGTTGCTGATACAGAGAGACCTGTCCCACCGTGCGGAGCTTGTCGTCAAGTTATTTCGGAGCTTTGTGATTCAGAGATGGAAGTAGTTCTTACAAATTTAAAGGGCGATGTCCAAAGAATTCTTGTTAAAGATCTTCTTCCTGGTGCTTTTTCGCCAAAGGATTTAAATAAATAATTTTGCTCAAGAAGCTTTTAGGATTATCTAAAGGCTTCTTTTTTTGGTTAATCTTTCAATAATCATCCATAATAAAAATAGACAAAAGAATAAAGGATGATACCATGATTTATATTTACAATGATTATGGTGGGACACATACAACTTCTATGGCAGCGGCCTATCACTTAAAACAATTACCGCAATCAGAACGGAAATTGTCGACGGAAGAAATCTTAAATGTGAAATATTTTAATAAATTAACGAAACAGGACTTTGGCAAGCTTATTTTTCACGGAGTTGATGATGAAGGCCATTCTGTGTATACAATTGGACGGAAAAGGAATAAATATGTAGTTCCGGCTTTAAAAGAAATGAGTTTATTGCTGCAAGAAAAATTTAAATTTGATGAAAAAATTGTGTTTTCAAATACGTCCCCAACTGTCCCATTTTTAATGTCTATGGGAGGATTTTTTTCGAGAGGGTTAAAAATTGATGTAATTGGTGTGCCACTTTTAGTGAAAGGGGCGAAAAGATGCTGTGATAATATATATCGCTTAGTGGAAAATACAAAGGAAGTGGGGAGGACAACGTTTGCAGAAAATGTAATCGTATTAGAAAATGAAATGTACAAGTAAGAAGATAGGGTGTGGAGGACATGAATAAAAAGATAGGATTTATTGGAGCGGGGAAAATGGCGCAGGCCATGCTGGAGGGTATTGTAAAATCAGAATTGATTCTACGGGAAAATATTATGGCCAGTTCAGCAACCAAAAATACGATTGATAAAATCGCTGGGAATTACGGGATTAAGACATCACTACATAATATTGATGTGGCAGTATTTGCTGACATTCTTTTCTTGGCAGTAAAGCCGGAGCATCACTTATTAGTAATAGAAGAAATTAAACAAGAGATTAAGCCTAATACAATTATCGTTACTATTGCTGCTGGTATTTCATTAATGGATCTTGAGCGTGCGTTTGGTCAAAAAGTAAAAGCTGTCCGGACAATGCCGAATACGCCTTCCTTTGTAGGGGAAGGGATGAGTGTTATTTGTCCTAATGAACATCTTACAGAGGAAGAATTAATCGAAGTGGAGCATCTTTTTCAAACGTTTGGAAAAACAGAGCGTCTTGAGGAAAATTTGATGGATGCAGTTCCTGCCATTAGTGGTTCATCGCCAGCATATATTTATATGCTCATTGAAGCGATGGCAGATGGTGGGGTCCGACAAGGAATCCCTAGAGACAAGTCCTACAGGCTTGCTGCACAGGCAGTGCTTGGGGCAGCCAAAATGGTTCTGGATACTGGTATTCATCCCGGAGAACTAAAGGATAATGTGTGTACCCCAGGGGGTGCAACCATAGAAGCAGTGGCAGCACTTGAGAAAAAGCAATTTCGCGGCGCCATTATGTCTGCGATGGACAGCTGTACGAATAAGGTAAAAATGTTAAGGTAATTCACTTTGGATCCATTTATGGGTCCTTTTTAAGTAGTAAATAATTCCCTAGTGGTGGATTAACGGTATATGAAAGGTGAAAAAAATGGAACAAATGATTAGTTATATTTCAGAGTTTGTGTTCTGGTATCCATTAATTATGTCTTTGGTTTGGATAACTGGTACTCATTTATTCTTCAATTATCGTGAAAAAGAAGACTTTAATAATTTTGATCAGATCGAATGGCCGTTGATAAGCATTTTAGTTCCATGCTTTAACGAAGAAGAAACTATTGAAGAGACGATTCACTTTTTGTCTAATATTCATTATCCCAAAAAAGAAATTATTGCAATTAATGATGGAAGTTCCGATAACACCTTTCATATCCTGCGGCGGCTTGTTGAACAATATAACGAGCTCAAAGTAATTGATTGTAAAGAAAATAGAGGCAAGGCGAATGCATTGCACATCGCCTGTCATGCATCAAATGGGGAGTTCCTTGTCTGTGTGGATTCTGATGCCATTTTAGATCCATATGCAGCACATTACCTCATCTACCATTTTCTTCATAAGGGTGAAAGATTAGGTGCGGTGACAGGAAATCCAAGAATTCGCAATCGTGATACATTAATAAGTCGTTTGCAGATTGTAGAATACGCATCGATAATAGGAGCGATAAAAAGAACTCAAAGAATCTTGGGTAAAATTATGACCGTGTCGGGTGTTGTTGTTGCATTTCGAAAAAAGGCGCTAGTTGATGTTGGTTTATGGGATAGAGATATGATTACAGAGGACATAGCGGTTTCTTGGAAATTGCAGCAACGATTTTGGGACATTCGCTATGAACCACGTGCATTGTGCTGGATGCTTGTTCCTGAAACTATAAGTGGTATTTGGAAACAAAGAATTCGCTGGGCCCAAGGTGGACAAGAAGTGATGATGAAATATTGGAGAATTTTATTGGACTGGCGACAAAGAAGGATATGGCCAGTATATCTTGAACAATGGGTTAGTTTGATTTGGTCCTTTTCATGGGTATTTGTAACAATCTATTATATATTTTCAGTTTCTACGATTCAACAGCTCTTTATATGGATAACTTTTTCATCCTTCTCTCTTGTATTTTTGAGTCTTATCCAACTTTGGGCCTCGATAAAAGTCGATTCTAAATATGACAATATAACAAAGTATTACTTATGGGCCGCATGGTACCCTGTCATTTATTGGATTCTAAATGCATTTATCGTAATGTTTGCTCTTCCTAAAGCCATTAAATCAAGAATGAAAGGTGGTTATGCTACATGGATAAGTCCAGACAGAGGGGATCGAAAAATGGGATAATTATTCGCACAAGGGTCAATTGGTTTAGGGAAATAATTATATCGATCTTTTCAATCCTTGTATGGATTTATTGTATAGGAGTTGTGCTTTTTTTTATAGGTGCATTATTTGATTATAATGACCAATATATAAGTCTAATAAAGATTTCTTTTAAGATGACAAATAGTGATATTCGTTCTTTTTTATTAATGGTTTTCTGCATGTGGATTTTTTTTTATATCGGACTTTGGAGTTGGAAACAATATAACCTGAAAAGGTTTGGTTCTTTAAATAGGAGGTCAATACCTATTCATACTGCAAAGGAAGATCTTCTACGCCTTGAACTTATGAACGAAGAAGATTATCATTCCTTACATCAATCAAGAGTAGTGGTATTTGAGAAAAACCCCATAAAAGATATTTGAAACTAGGTGGTAGCTTTGAAAAAGTATTTTTATGGTCTGTGTATAGTTTTGATTGTTATTAGTGGTGGGTACTATCTCTTTATTCATACTGATTTTTCTAAAACAGCAATGAGTTTTCCAAAAGAACTCGACAAAAATGGCTGTTGATATGCATAAATTGGTTGGAGAGGAACCAATATTTTTCTTGAAAAGTAATCTCCAAGCATTTGAAAAAGATCTTTTGCTTAGTAAAAAAACCATTGAGAAAAATTTAGGAGTGCAAGTAGAAGATTTCGCCTACCCATATGGAAATGGAAAAGATGAATTAGCAACTGTGATTCATAAAAGTGGACTTAAAAGTGCATACATTCTTGCTCCTAGATCAATAACTCCTGACAACGATAGATATTGGATGAATCGCATCCTTGTGAATGATGAGGTTTTTAAGACAATCGTGACTAAATGGATTGATTGATATAATAAACCACCAGCATAAAAATGGCTGGTGGTTCATTATATTAGACTGACAAATCAGTCGAAGTCCCTAATTGCTTTCTTTGCTTTTTAGACTTCTTAAAATGGAACAATTCGTAAACAACCGGTATTACGACAAGGGTCAATAATGTGGCAATACTAAGCCCGCCGATAACGACGATTGCAAGGCTTTGCGAAACGAGGTTTCCAGTTTCAGCCTTTTTTAATAATAACGGAATCATCGCTGAAATTGTCGCGACTGCAGTCATAATAATCGGCCTCATCCGAATGGCGGTGGCTTCGACAATCGCATCGCGAATAATCATTTTTTGCTCATTTTGTTTGATACGGTCTAAGAGCACAATCGCATTGGTAACAACAATTCCAATCAGCATTAAGGCACCTAGCAAAGCTGTAATATCAACGGTTATCCGGCTGATTAATAAGCCAAGAATTGCCCCGACAGCTGCTAGCGGCAGTGAGAATAAAATGGCAATTGGAGCTCGTATCGTTTTAAAGGTAATAACCATGATTAAGAAAACAATCCCAATGGAAACGGCCATGGTCGTAAATAAATCCGTGAAATCATCAGCCTGCTGTGCACTGGCACCGCCGACAAAAATTTCAACTCCATCAGCAAACCTTATTCCCTTATAATCTTTTTTGTCACCAAAAATAATTTTATTAATCTCTTTTGAAATATCAGAGAGTTTTTTCGATTCTACTGTGGCAGTGATCCGAATATACGAGTCTCCATCCTTAGCAAAAAGGTTTGCTGGTTTTTCCTCTTTATTTAATTGGGCAATTGTTGAAACAGGTACCATTCCATTAGTGGTCATTACTGGAATATTTTCTAAATCACCAGGCGTTTTTGGATCTAATACAGGCTCAAGGTAGACGACTGTCTGTTGGTCGTTTAAGCTTAATGAGCCAATAGGTGTCTTGTTTAACATAACAG
Source organism: Neobacillus pocheonensis (assembly GCF_050477905.1). Taxonomy (NCBI): domain Bacteria; kingdom Bacillati; phylum Bacillota; class Bacilli; order Caryophanales; family Bacillaceae; genus Neobacillus; species Neobacillus pocheonensis. Next base: position 63,577 of record NZ_JBCNAD010000012.1, read on the forward strand.
AAAGCTGCTGTGCGATTTGTCCTGAATTGCCTTTCGCCGGGTCCACATCGAGTGAATAAACCGTCTTTTTATCTTCTTGATTTGTTTCTATCTTTTCTATTCCATCGATACCACTGATTTTATCTTTAATTTTTACAGAAGCAGCCTCTAAGTCATTTAATTGATCGCCGACGACATCAATCGTAATTTGAGGGGCACCGGTGCTCATCATTGAGGCCGCACCAGCCGTTAGAGTAGCATCCGGATATTGCTCTTTTTGTGAATTGATTTTTTTGATTAGCTTATCGGTGTCTTTTTTATCCTTAAGAATAATATTATAGGCAGCATTGGTAGGTGAGCCTACAGCACCAAACTTTGCGGCATCTGCATTGTTTCCAAGTAAAGTGAACTCACTTTTTACTTCTTTTTGTTCTTGGATAAACTTTTCAAGCATTAAAGTTCCTTCTTTTACTTTTTCGATTGGTGTCTCATTCGGATAATTCAAGTTCGCAGAAACAAATTCTGCATTAGAATTATCCACCGTTCCTTTTGGCATAACAAAATAAACGCCAATGGAACCTACAAATAATAAAAATGATAATGTTAGAACCACCCATTTATGGTTTAAGGACCAAGTCACGAAACTCATAAATTTAATTGACGGTTTATGTTCGCGCAGCTTTGCTTTCCTTAATAGGCCGGCACTCATTAATGGAACCACTGTCAGAGCAACAATTAACGAGGTAAGCAAAGAGTACGTAATCGTTAAGGCGAATGGCATTAAGAAGTCCTGCAGTCCGCCGCTTACCAATCCGATTGGAAGGAATACGGCCACTGTGGTCAAGGTTGAAGCGGTAATAGCCCTTGATACTTCTTTTGTCGCATCAATTACTAGTTGAATAGAGAATTTCTCATTTTGCATTTTTCTAAAGATATTTTCAATAACCACAATACTATCATCGACTAACCGACCAACTGCCACAGCAACGCCGCCAAGGGTTAATATATTTAAGGTAACCCCAGATCGAGATAGCAGAAATAGTGTAAACGCTAATGATAAAGGTATTGAAATAATCGTAATGAATGTAGAACGGATATTACGTAGGAACAGCATGATCACAATTGTAGCAAAAAGGGCCCCGACGAGAACTTCCTTCATCATTGAAGAGACTGAGTTTTCTACCATATCCGCAGTTGCGAAGACGACACTTGTTTCGGTTTGATCATACTTCTTATTAATTTCCTTTGTTGCCTCTCTTACCTTTTTACTTATTGAAACAGCATTTGACTAGCTGTCCTTCGTTACGATGAATAATAGGCCATCTGCCCCATCTATTCTAGTGATTGTATCTTCAGGTTTATTTATCTTTACACTAGCAATATCTTTTAAACTTACCCCTGGACCGACAGTCAGGTTTTCTATTTTGGATAAGCTATCGATTTTACCAATTACTTTAATATTGCTGGCTTTACCTTGAATTGTTTTTTCCCCAACTGCTACCGCACTATTTTGTCCCTGCAGTACGCTCATAACAGCTTGTAAGGAAACTTGATGTTGTGCCAATAAGTCATTATCTACCTTTATCGATACATAGGAATTAGTCATACCATAGGTCTGAATCGAGGCAACACCTTTAATATCTTTGAAATATGGGATGATTTTTTCCTCAGCAAATTTTAGATTTTCCGGGGTGAGACCGTCTTTAAAGGTTGCGGCAACATCTGCGATGGGAATCATGGAGGTATTTAATTGGACAATTGTTGGCTTAGAGACATTTGCCGGAAGCTGGATGGTACTAAGTGATTCTTGGACTTCCTGCTTGGCTTCCTTCATATCGGTTTTGGATTCGAAGTTAATATCAATTTTTGAAAAACCATCACCCGTAGTAGAGAAAATGTTCTTCTTACCCTTGATACTTGAAGCGGCCTTTTCGATTGGCTGGGTTACGTCACTTTCCATCGTTTTCGAATCAGTACCTTGCCCCATAACAATTACTGATACTTGCGGATTATCAGCTGAAGGTAAAAATTCCATTGGCAAAGTGAAATAACTTACAATACCCATCAAAAGGATTAGAATCGTCATTAGACTGACAGCAGCTTTGTTAGTAAACGCCCATTTTGTGAACCAGGACATGTTTAATTTCTCCTCTCATGGTTAATTTTTCCTATAACCATAAGAATAGTAACATAATTTATTTGAAAACTAGAATTATTTGAAAATTCTTTTTTCGCAAAAAGCGACAATTCTCCCTAATGTGTTTGCGGTCTTCCAGCAACTGTCACGGTCGTCATGAAACCAACACAGAGAATAGTTAAGAGGGAGTAAAAGAACTTTTCTAATCCAACTACTTGAATTCCACTTGTAATTATCAGCCCGTCAATTAAGAAAATGATGATTCCGATATTAATATTTGTAAATTTAGTTAGCAACTGGGCTAACAAATCTGTCCCGCCAGTACTGGTTTCATAGCGAAGCATGACGCCTATGCCAATGCCGACGAGCAAGCCCCCAATCATGGTACTTGGCAATATCCCAATCTGAATTCTTCCATTAATAAAAGAAAAAACATCAATACAAAAGGATGAAATAACTAAGCCATGCAGGCTATAAAAGAAATAACGCCTTTCAAAGAACCAGGCTAAAACATAGAGGGGAAGGCTTAGAAGAATAATGCTAAGCCCGGTGGGCCAGCCATAAAAATAATGAATGATTAACCCTAACCCAATTACGCCGCCGTCAAGCAGGTGATAGGGGATTAAAAATCCGTTTACACCGAGACTTAATAATATGGAACCAATTAGCATCGCTATTATTTTTTCTAACATAAGCTTCACCCCAAAACTTGTCCTTTTACATAAAATTATGTAGCGGGAACCCATTTAGAAGTGAAAACAATAAAAAAGAGGGTGAAACATTCGTTTCACCCTCTAAAGGTTAGTCCATCATTTTGACAAGCTTTTTAGAAATAGCTAACAATACTAATCCTAGAACAATTGCCATTCCTCCGATAACCCCGAAAATTTCAAGGTATCCAAGTGATTGTGTTAGGGAAGCTAATTGTCCAGCAAGAATGTTCGCAACACCAGTACTTGCAAGCCATACACCCATTAATAATGAAGCAAGTTTTACAGGAGCAATTTTACTAACTAGTGATAAGCCGACAGGTGATAAAAGTAATTCACCAATGGTATGAAGTAAATATGTTAAGGTAATGATCATGACGTTAGCTTTGACAACAATGTTATCTGCATCGCTGCCAGTTTTTAGTACGGCTAATAATAACACCATGTAACCTAATCCTAAAAGCACCATACCAAAGCCCATTTTTGAAGGGATTTTAAAATCTCCCTTTTTAGTATAAGAAAGCTTTAACCATAGGGATGCTAAGATTGGAGCTAAGATAACAATGAATAATGGATTCAAAGATTGGAACCATGCAGTTGGAATCGTGAATCCAAAAACATTACGATCGATAAAACGATCAGTATAAAGCGTTAACGAACTTCCTGCTTGTTCAAATCCAGCCCAGAAGAAAACAACGAATGCAGCAAGGATAAAGATGACAGTCGTACGCTGCTTTTCTTTTTTTGTTAAAGGTTTCTTCTCAATTGCGCCAGTATTGTTTGCAACTGGTTTGCCAGTTGGCTTTTTACCAATTTCTCCTAGGTAGCGAGAACCAAAGAGATTAAAGATTAATTGGCCGATTATCATTCCGATAGAAGCAGCCAAGAATCCATATCTAAATCCGGAAACAACGACTCCATCGACAGTAGTTTTAAATAAATTATCTGATAAGTAACCAACAACTAATGGAGAGAAGAAGGCACCGATGTTGATACCCATATAGAAAATAGTGAAGGCACCATCACGACGACGATCATCTGGAGCGTAAAGCTCACCGACAAGGGTTGAAATATTTGGTTTAAAGAAACCGTTACCAACGATTAATAATACTAAACCAGTATAAAAGGCCCATCTGCTTTGATTAGCAAATAAAACTAAGTTAGCAACAGCCATGGTAATACCACCAATAGTAATTGCTAGTCTGCGGCCTAAGAATCTATCTGAGAGCCAGCCTCCAACCATTGGCGTAAAGTAAACTGCCCCGGTAAAGAAACCGTAGATACTCATGGCTGTAGCATCACTAAAGCCTAATCCACCGCTTACAAATGCAGTAGTTAAATAAAGAACTAGGATGGCTCGCATTCCATAGTAACTAAATCTTTCCCACATTTCTGTAAAGAATAATAAATAAAGGCCAGGCGGATGTTTTTTTGCAGCAGCTGTTTGCTGTGCGGACTGTTTAACTGAAGCTGTATTGTCCATTGTATACCTCCTAATGTCCATGGTAAAAAGAATATGTTATTATTCTAATTTAACTGATAATGATTGGTCAATAGAAAGTTTTAACAGTTAAAAAAGTTGATATATTAGGAATTTAACGAATAATGACTCCATTTACCATTCACTGAATTAACTATATTAAGATAATTTTTCGATAATTATAAATAAACAATAAAAAACCAGGAAACATTTAGAGTTCCCTGGTTTTACAATTAAAAAACAAGATTAAGGATTAAATAAATTAGTCCCGCTAAAACAGCAGTAATTGGCAGTGTGATGACCCAGGTGACTAGCATTCGCTGAGCTGTCCCCCACTTAACCCCTTTTAAACGATGGGCAGAACCAACCCCAAGTATTCCTGAAGAAATAACGTGGGTTGTACTTACCGGTAAATGGATGTAGGTAGCACCGAAAATGATAGCAGCCCCTGTCAAATCCGCAGCAACTCCGTTAATAGGGCGTATTTTCATGATTTTTCCGCCTACGGTTTTTATGATTTTCCAACCACCAATGGAGGTACCAAGTCCCATAGCAATCGCACAGGCGATTTGAACCCATAAAGGAACTTCGTCACTCTGAATAGTACCTGAGGTGAGAAGGGCCATCGTGATTATTCCCATTGATTTTTGCGCATCGTTCGTTCCGTGGGAATAGGATTGTAAAGCAGCTGTAGCAATTTGGATATATCTAAAGTTTCGATTGGTTTTCGTTAAATTAAAATTCTTAAATACAATTTTAAAAATGCTATAAACAATGTACCCGACTGCAAACGCTAAAATAGGAGAAAGGATTAGTGCTTCTAGAATTTTTATAAATCCTCCATAGTTAAGGGAACTAAAGCCATCAGCTGCAATTGCTGCACCGGCGATGGATCCAATAATGGCGTGAGACGAACTACTTGGGATTCCGTAATACCAAGTGAGTAGATTCCAGACTATGGCAGCAATTAGTGCTGCTAAAATGACAATAGTACCATTGGTAAGGCTGAAAGGATCTACGATATCTTTCGACACCGTTTTGGCAACCCCTGTAAATGTCATCGCTCCAATAAAGTTCATGACCGCAGCTAGCAAAATGGCATGACGTGGTTTTAGTGCTTTAGTTGAAACAGATGTAGCAATTGCATTTGCTGTATCGTGGAAACCATTAATAAAGTCAAATGCAAGGGCACCAATTACAATTAATATAATTAGAGTCATATTATTACTCCTTATGCATTTTTCATAATAATGGTTTCAAGAGTATTGGCAACTGATTGACAGTAGTCGGCAATATCTTCAAGGTTTTCATAAATTTCTTTGTACTGAATAATACGAATTGGATCTTTTTCCACAGTAAATAAATTTTTAATCGACTGCCGTAAGACATTATCGCATTTTGATTCATAATCTTTTATCTTTATGGCATGTTCTCTAATTTGAGTTAACTTTTTATTTGAAAGGAGTTCAACAGCTTTATCGATTTCATGCACGCTTCCCTGAATCGCCTCAACAAACTTAATCATAAATTCATCAGCACTTGTAATCGAGTACATTTCAAATAATGCTGAGCAGCCTTCAAGTCCATCAAGTACATCATCCATACTCATAGCAAGATGAAGAATGTCTTCACGTTCAATGGGGGTAATAAAAGCATCATTTAATTCTTTAATCACTTCATGAACGTAGGAATCTCCCTTTGTTTCAAGCTCTTTCATTTTTTCAGAGAAAATTTTTAAATCACTAACATTTTTTAATTTGTATTCTGTAAAGAAATTGGCACTTTCCTTTAAGTTAGCGGAAATATTGCTTAATAAAACCGAAAACTTATCATTTTTTTTGAATGCCATGTAATTACCTCCAATATTCATATGTAAAGTTTGTACACTTACCGAACATATTTTATCTAAAAGATGTTGAAAAAAGATACAATTCTTAACGAAATTTACAAAAACTTAACATTAGAATTTTCTGAATAATCTCCTATTAAAAATAGTACTTTTTTACTTTTACCTTGTTATGGTTCATTTATGTATGAAGTCGACTAAAAAAATAATTTAAAAACCGGATTCCAGGGATCCGATTTTTCTTCTTTTATGAGTATAAAAATGAAATTTGGGTACTTTATAGGTAAAGGCAGCTTGATAAGAAATCAAATTCTTAGAAACTGCCTGTGTTGTAGGCTCAGACGCTTAAAAATAGGTAAAAACTAAAAAGGAGTGTTCGTAATGAGCTTTATTTGGGCATTAATTGTTGGTGGTATTATTGGATGGTTAGCAGGTTTAATCGTTGGACGAGATATTCCTGGTGGCATTATTGGTAATATAATTGCTGGATTTGTTGGAGCATGGCTAGGGACAATGATATTAGGTAACTGGGGGCCGCATGTTGCTGATTTTGCCATCATCCCAGCGATTATTGGTGCAGCCGTCCTTGTTCTTCTGTTAAGCTTCATCATGAGAGCATTTAGAAGAGCTGATTAAGAAAATGAAGCCTCCCAAAACCCGGGAGGCTTTTTCTATTTAAATCGAGAACACATCAACATCTTCGAAAATCACCGGCTGGTCCGTTAAAGGCGCATGACATTCGATTTTTTCTTGGGTAAAAGGATGGACAAATTCAAGCTTTGCGGCATGTAGTGCCTGCCTGTTTACAATAGGCTTTCCCCCATACAATACATCCCCAACTAAAGGATGTCCGAGGTGGCTTAAATGGACGCGGATTTGATGGGTCCTCCCTGTATCGAGCCAGCATTTTACAAAGGAAAGCTTTCGAATTTTATTTTCTTTTATAACTTGGTAGTGAGTTATGGCTTCTTGTCCAGAAGGGGAAACTCTTCTTTTCGTGGCATGATGACGATCGCGTCCAATTGGCGCATTAATGGTTCCTTTTTTTCTTTGAAATATACCATGAGCCATTGCAATGTAGGTTCTTTTTATTTGACGATCGATAAGCATTCTATCTAAAAGTACACCAGCCAAAGTATGTTTACCAAACAAAATTGCTCCAGAAGTATCACGGTCTAATCGGTGGATTTGGCGAATGTTTTTCAATTCTCCCTTTGCAAGTAAATAAAATGCAGCAGCATTGACCAACGTGTTTGATTCCTTATTTGTATCATTTGGATGTGTATTCATAAATGGCGGCTTATTAATAACAAGAAAGTGATCATCCTCAAATAAAATATCGATATCATGGAAATACGGAGTTATCTGTATTTCTTCACTCTCGAATAATTGGATTTGTAATTTTGAACCCGAAGCTAAAGGCATATTCCATACCACTCTATCTCCATTCAATCGAACCTTTTCTTCCATACGGAGAGAATGAATGACTTTTTTTGGTGCTTTCCATTCATGGCGGAAAATATCATCAGTTGTTCTGCCTTCCCATTCCTTTGGGATACTGATTTGTAACCACTCACCCATTCGCATTGTATTAAGCATAATTTCTCCTTCCGCTTTTCTATTAATTACCACCGTTTATTCCATGTTTGATATGTTATTCTTATCATATATATTACGATAGAATTAAGCGAAGGCAAAGGTGGGTTATAAGTGAAAATTGTTTTTGCCTCGACACCAAGTCAGGAACAAGAAATTTGTGAACTTGTGAGGTATATTTACTCTAATATTTTTCCACTCTATTTTACTGATGAGGAAATTTGTCAGTTTGAACAGTTAAAGGTCTTGCATACTTCAGGCAAGCATGTTGAAGATTTTAGTACCTTAAAAGATGCTTTTCAGGTTATGACAAGCATTCAAACAATCATCTCCATTCTTGAGGTTTCACAACCAGATGAACAGTATTCATCTTTATTTGATAAAAATGTAGCGAATCTCCAGGAATTCGGATTGTTTTTTCCATTTGAATTTGAGCAGTTCGTTGATGCCAAACATATGAAAAATACGATTCTTAGTATTTACACGAAGGCAGATAACGAGCTGCTAATATAGGGAAAATAAAATGCCTGCACTTAGTAGGCATTTTTATTTTGTTTTTTTCTTAATTTTTGAAAAATGTTAAGGTAAAATAATATAGGAATTGTGTTACCATTTGCGAAAATTGTCGGTTTATTTATGTCGATTTTTAAAGGAGTAACATGCTATAAGTTAGAAACAATATTAAATAGAAAGAAATTGGAGGGCAAAAAAAATGGACTGGAAAGCAGTAGCAAAAAGTTGGATTGAATTTAAGGATTTAGATTCTGAATTACATAACCAATTAGAAGTAATAAAGGCAGATGAAAAACTAGTTGAAGAAGCATTTTATAAGAATTTAGAATTTGGAACAGGCGGAATGCGCGGGGAAATAGGTGTTGGAACAAACCGCATGAACATCTATACTGTTCGCAAGGCTTCAGCCGGACTGGCTGCATACATAGAAGAACATGGCGTAGACGCAAAAAAACGTGGAGTAGTAATTGCCTTTGATTCACGCCACAAATCACCGGAATTTGCAATGGAGGCGGCTAAAACTCTTGCCACCAAGGGAATTCAAACATATGTATTTGATGAATTAAGACCAACACCTGAATTATCGTTTGCGCTAAGATATCTAAATGCTTTTTCTGGAATTGTCATCACTGCAAGCCATAATCCACCGGAATATAACGGCTATAAAGTGTATGGTTCAGACGGCGGTCAGCTGCCTCCTGATGATGCTGATATTGTTATCAGCCGTGTTAATGAAATCGAAAATGAATTGTTAATCGAGGTCGACAGTGAAGAAAAGTTAAAAACTTTAGGTCTGATTAAAACCATTGGTACAGAAATTGATCAAGCATATCTTGAAAAATTAAAAACGATCTCCGAAAACCCAAACCTGGCAGAGGAAACTGATCTCCATATTGTATTTACACCATTACATGGAACAGCTAATAAGCCAGTTCGTGCAGCACTTTCTGCGTTAGGCTATAAAAATGTAACAGTGGTGAAAGAGCAGGAGCTTCCTGACCCAGAATTTTCGACAGTAAAAAGTCCGAATCCGGAAGAACATGCTGCTTTTGAATTAGCCATTCGCGATGGAATAAAGGTGGGGGCAGATTTATTAATTGCCACTGATCCGGATGCTGATCGCTTAGGTATTGCAGTCCTAAACCCTGAAGGTGAGTACGTGGTGCTAACAGGCAACCAAACAGGGGCACTTTTACTAGATTACCTGTTAACCCAGAAAAAAGAAAAAGGAACCTTGCCGCAAAATGGGGTTGTCTTAAAAACCATCGTAACTTCAAATATTGGCCGGGCAATTGCTTCTTCCTTCCAATTAGAAACGATCGATGTTTTAACAGGCTTTAAATTCATTGCAGAAAAGATAAAAGAATATGAAACTACAGGTGAGCATACGTACCTATTTGGCTACGAAGAATCCTACGGATATCTAATTGGCGATTTTGCTCGTGATAAAGATGCGGTCCAAGCCGCCTTATTAGCTACAGAGGTTTGTGCTTATTATAAAAAACAAGGCATGTCTCTTTATGAAGGAATGATGCAGGTTTTTGAAAAGTACGGTTATTATCAGGAAGGTCTCCGTTCTTTAACTTTAAAAGGTAAAGAAGGAGCTGAACAAATTCAGCGCATCCTTGCTTCTTTCCGTAAAGAACCGATTAAAAACTTAGGTTCATTGAAAACAGCTGTTACAGAGGATTACTTAACAGGAATTCGCGTAACTAACAATCACGAGGAGAAGATTGATCTTCCTAAATCTAACGTCTTAAAGTATACGTTTGAAGATGGTTCATGGGTGTGCTTAAGACCATCAGGTACGGAACCAAAAGTAAAATTCTATTTCGGAGTAAATAGTGAGGGTCTTGAAGAGAGTAAATCAAAATTACAAGCTATTGAAAAAGACTTTATGGAGCTTGTGGATCAAAAAATTAAAATGGTGCAAGAAATTTAAATTTTTTAATCATCATCAAGTCTAATTCATCATGAAAGGAAATAATTAAATGCTTAAAGACCAAGTTGCCATTGTGACCGGTGCTTCAAGAGGGATTGGCAGGGAAATCGCTGTAAAGCTAGCTGACCAAGGAATGAAATTAACGCTCGTTGGCAGCTCCAAGCAAGTGTCTGATACTGCAGCAGAACTAAAGAAAATGGGCTTTGAAAATGTCCTGCCAGTACAAGCCGATGTGTCAAAAGAAGAAGATATGCTTCGAGTTGTTCAGAATACAATTGATGCCTACGATTCAGTTGATGTTCTTGTAAACAATGCAGGGGTGGGCTTCTTTAAGTTAACAGAAGATGTGACTGCTGATGAATGGAAGAAGGTATTTGAGGTTAATGTTCAAGGGGTATTTCTAGCCACGAAAGCTGTGCTTCCACATATGAAAGAGAAGAGGTCTGGAACCATTATTACCATTTCCTCCGATGTTGCCCGGTATACAATTCCTAATGGATCTGCTTATACTGCTACAAAGTATGCAGTTCAAGGGTTCTCAGGTTCGGTAGCCCAGGAGGTTCGTGAATATGGAATTCGTGTGGGTACAATCAATCCTGGTATGGTGGATACGTATTTTGCAGAATCAACACAAGGCTTGCCAGAGAAAAAAGACTGGCTTAAAGTCGAAGACATTGCCAATGCAGTGGTGTACATGGCTTCTGCTCCAAAGCATATGATAATAGATGAAATTGTCTTACACCCGTTTGTGCAGCAATATCCGATCGCGTAATATTGAACCCCGAAAGGCTTAGTGCCTTTTGGGGTTGTTTTTTGTATCTAAAAGGCCATCCCACAATCTGCAGGACAGCTCACTTTAACTTTATAAATATTTCCGATGTACCCCTTTGCCGTCATAGGAAAACAGCATTTTTCTTTCTTCGATGACCGTTTCAATATGAACGGGTCTTCCCCAAAGTTGCTGAACGTATGGTAATACCTTTTCGAGGTATTTTACATCTAATTCAACGCCCTCATACCAGTGCTTTAAGTAAAGTTCACCATTTTTCATATAGTCGCCATCGTTGACGGTAATGTACGGAAACCCACCGTTTACGCGCATATTCACTAATTGGTCGCGGATATGCTCCCACTGCTTATCAACCACTTTATAATCCCGTCCTTGTTTTTGGAAAAGGTACATATCCTCTCTCATCACAAGTTCTTTATTTAAATAATTCCGTAAGAAGGAAATATCTGATTCTACTTCACGAACCTCAAATATTTTCTCCCGGCCGGATCCAGGCTGAACGCCTCTGCGCTTCATTTCCTCGGTCGGATTATTGTAGCGCTCTTCAATGTCCTCAAATATTTTTATACCTAAATAATAAGGATTAATGCCTGTTTTAGAAGGCTGGACAACACCGGCATTCAATTTGGCGAACTCAATTGCCTCACCGCTTGTTAATTCCAATTCCCTTAATATCCGTTGATGCCAATAGGAGGCCCAGCCTTCATTCATAATTTTTGTTTCAAGCTGCGGCCAGAAGTAAAGCATTTCCTCACGCATCATTGTTAAAATATCTCGCTGCCAATCCTCAAGCTCTCTGCTATAAGTTTCAATAAAAAGCAGTAAATCTTTTTCGGGCCTTGGCGGAAATTTCTTTTTCCGAGGCTGTGAAGGTCCTTGTTTTTCCTTTTCATCTAAATTCCAAAGGTCATCATATGGAGTTATAGCCGGGTTTTCATCGGATTCTTCTTCATCATCGCCAATCGACCAAGCAAGTTTTGGTCTCATTAAAGAAGGATCAATATGTTCATCAATCGCCAAAATTGCATCAAGAAAAGTTTCTACTTCTTTTTTTCCATATTGAATTTCGTATTTGTGAATTCTTTCGGCAGTAGCAGCCATGCTTTCTACCATATCCCGCTTAGTATTTTGGAAGCGGACGTTGTTCTTAAAGAAATCACAGTGGGCTAAAACGTGAGCAACAATTAGCTTATTTTGAATAAGAGTATTGGAATCAAGTAAAAAGGCATAGCATGGATTTGAATTGATAACTAGTTCATAAATCTTGCTCAAGCCCAGATCATAATGGAGCTTCATCTTGTGAAATTGCTTACCAAAACTCCAGTGCGAAAACCGGGTTGGCATACCATAGGCACCAAAAGTATAGATAATTTCAGCAGGACAAATTTCATATCGCATTGGATAAAAATCCAGTCCAAATCCCTTTGCAATCTCAGTAATTTCACTAATAGCGTATTCTAACGACTTGCGTTCTTCTCCATTCAATGACCATTCCCCCCTTATCCTCTTACCACAATGTATGAAGAAAAGCTGGGAATGATGAAAAAGAAGCCAAAAAACAATAAGCAAGAGCGCTTATTGTTTTTGAGATTCGACTGTTATATTAAGAATCTTATTATTTGTGGCATCATGACTCACTCTTACAATCACAAAAAAGTTCTGATTTTTTTCTTGCACTTTAAAACGAAAACCATCTTCTACCTTAGTAGCATCAATTTTCTTTCTACCCAAATATTCATAATCCTTGATGGGGTCACCTGGAAAGTCCGCCTGAACGACCGTAATCGCAATCCTTCCGAATTTTTCATAGTCAGGCTTTTGGGCCTCACCTTGCAGGTTCACATAGACTAAAAAACAAAACATAATTACTATAGCAGCTAAAAATTTTTTCAAGAAATTCCCTCCAAAAGAAAGCGTATGAAATTATTTTCTCCAAAATGCCACGCATTATGTATTATTTACTAATTTTTTTTGCTTCATTCGCAAGCTTTAGCCCCACAAATCGATTTCGTTTCCATTCCTTTTTAAAAACAGTTAAAGGTGGGCTAGTTTCCCCAACGAGATAACTAATTTCAATGGTCATGGCTGGTTTGTGATAGGTAGTAATAAACCAATCAGTGAATCCTCCACCCACTGCATCATCAGGGGGAGTATTTAATTTATAGCCCGTTAACTTGGCGATTTTTTTGGAAATTGCTTTATCCCGTGCAAGATTCTTTCCATTTTTATATTTCCAAAAAATTTCTTCCCCAGCTGTATGGTAAGTGACGGCTATAGAAGGGTTTATTTCTTTAATGAATTTTGTTAAGGCTATGACCTCTTTTGCCTGAAGGGGTTTTTCCCCTTTATAAAATTTATAAAACGGTTTTCCGGGTTGTTGATCTAGACTTTCCCAACCAGCAGGATATTGCCTGTTTAAGTCTATACCTACTCCATTTGCTTTCCATCTTTTAAAATGGTTTGAATTATTATTCATCCGAAAAATTTGTTTCTTTTTTTTCTCTGAAAACCGTTTAAAGTTATGCTGTTGAATGGCAACACCATCTGGATTTAGCATCGGGATAAACCAAATTGATACTTCGTCTAAAATGGTCTTTGTGCCGGCCGTTTCCATCGCGTGATATTCATGAGTATAGGTCTCCAGCATTTTCATTAAGAGCATACTTGTCAGCCACTCTCGTCCATGATGGGAGCCAATTAAGACGATATTTTTCTCTCCAGCGCCGAGCTTTACCCCCCAAATATTTTGGCCAAAATGGGTCGTTCCAATTGTTTTCAACTCAACTTCCTCTTTATATTTTTCCTTCAACAGCTTTAGGTCAAGTTCGAGCATCTCATAGGAGTATGGTTTATTAGTAGTAACAATAGCGGCATAGGCTGTGGTTTGAAATGAAAGGAGTAGCACCGACAGTAAAAAAAGAAATTTAAACATATAACCTCCGCTTAATATTTTATACAGGTAAAAGTTGATAAGGGCTCTAGATTAGGGTGTCCAACATTTTCTGTGAAAGTTCTTTTAAAAATGTCATAAAATAATCTCAACTCCTAATAAGGAGGAGATAATCAAATGAATAAAGTGGATTATGATCGAGCGTTATATTATACGCATCGATCCGAATGGGATAATTTGCTGATATTAATGGTACGAACAAAAGATCAATTTTTATCGAAAAAGATAGAACAATTCCTGCATGCTTACAATTTTGAACGTGACTACACCATACTTGAAAAGAAACTATATAACCTGCTTCGTTACATCGACCATGCTAATGAAACTTTTGAAGATGATCCGAATGAGATACCGATGTATAGTCTTTCCTAAAAAAACATGTGGATACAAAAATTGTGAAGAAACATTTTTACAACCGGACCAAAGAATTCCACCAAAAAACACGGCTTCGATACAGAAGCCGTGCTTTTAACTGTTTTTTATGACACCATATCTTACTGCATAAAGGGCTGCTTGTGTCCGGTCAGCGAGCTCAAGCTTTGCTAAAATGCTGGAAACATGGGTTTTTACGGTTTTTTCAGTTATATATAATGATGATGCAATCTCTTTATTGCTTTTTCCGCTAGCGATTTCTTTTAGAACTTCCATTTCTCTTCTAGTCAAATCTTCTAACATTTTTTTTTCTTCATTATTTTTAGAAGAGAATTGGGTTAAAAGGTGGGTCGTTGCTTTAGGATGTAATTGGTTTTCACCCTTCATCAATTGTTTAATCGCTTTAACAAGTTCATCGGGTTCGATATCTTTTAATTGATACCCGGAAGCACCGGCTTCGATTGCTGGAATGACATGGTTTTGGTCAGAAAAACTCGTTAAAATCATAATATTCATACTTGGATGTTTTTCTTTTATTTTTCTTGTTGCCTCAATGCCGTCCATTACCGGCATGACTAAGTCCATTAAGACAATATCAGGTAAAAGGACATCTGCGAGTTCGACCGCTTCTTTTCCGTTTTTCGCTTCACCTATGATTTCAATGTTTTCTTGGGTTTTTAAGAAAAATACCAAGCCTCGTCGGACCACATGGTGGTCATCTGCGATAAGTATTTGGATTTTACTCATTGTTCTTCTCCCCTTAAAAAGGTATCGTTACTTGAATCTTTGTTCCTTTATCTGTTTCGCTTTGTATTTGAAACGAACCGCCTAAAGCCTCCGTTCGGTCCTTCATGCTTTTTAAACCGAGAGAAGGGAGTTCTTTCTTTTCGTCATATTGGAAGCCGCAGCCGGAATCTTTAATTTTAAGGGAAATCCGATTCTCAACAGCATGGATAGAAAGATGAACCGAAGACTCTCCAGAGTGTTTTTTACAATTCGCAAAAGCTTCCTGGCCGATTCTCCATAATGTTTCTTCAATCGTGCTCGGCAAATGGATGACTCCGTTAACGACGACATTTACCTTTAAACCAAGCATTTCCCCGTAGCTACATAACGCACTTACAATCCCTTTTTCCAGTCCCTTTGGCCGAAGCTGCCAAATGAGAGCCCGCATTTCGTTTAAGGCTTCCTGAGCCAAATCCTGAATATAGCCAAAGGTTTCTTTTACATCAGTATCTTTTGTCATTTCTATTCCGCCGCGTGCTGTCAGACTCAAGGAAAAAAGAAGCTGGTTAACGGAATCGTGCAAATCTCTAGCCAGCCTGTTTCGTTCAGTTGTTAAGGCAATTTCTTGTTCCCGTTGAGTAAGGGTGATGCGTTTTAAGGCGGAACCAATTTGCAGGGCAACTGATTCTAATAAAGCTAGTTCCTCATGATTAAACCTTGTTTTATAGGGAGAACCAACATTTAAAAGACCGAATTTTTCGTTTCCCACTTTTAATGGGACAGTTGCGTGATGGGTTAAACCACATGTATCCCCGAGTCCTTTTTCTATGGCATCTTCAATGCGCTTACACTCAATAATATTGGTTGCCTTATCTAATCGGCCTTTATTGTATTTATTAATGCACCAGCAGTCCCCGCTGCACATCGGTGCATAGTTTCTCTCAGATAATGCTGGAGGCAGGTTTTCTCTTGCAGTTAATTCAAAACCGCCTGCATGGTCAATTAGAAAAATCCAGCCCGTCTGCAAGCCTGTAACACTTAGTAATTTTTTGAGGACTTCAGAAAGGATAGACTGGAGGTCTGTACCCTGGTTCAGAAGTTCAGCAATTTCTTTCAGTATTTTTAATTCAGATAGGTGGTTTTCTTTCATTTAATCGGCCTCCAGAAAATTCGAACTCTTTCCATTATTATAACGCTTTTTCTTTTGGGAAGCCTTAGAAGAAAGTACAGCTTTTTCTACGACTATAGTCTGAAAAAGTTAGGAGGTTAAGGACTTTTTTATTTACGTTAACTTAACATTAGGGGTCTTGAATTTTATTTTATTTCATTCTAATATATAAGCAAATAGTTATGTGTTAATGAGCATGTATAATATTTCAACGAAAAATTTGTTAATAAAACCGTATGATTTTTAAATAAGTATATTACTATTTACTTATATGCGGAAGGAAGGAAGTCATGTTGAAATCAATAGTTGAATTAGATCGAGCTGCCAACGCTCTAAAATTATTAGGTGATAAAACTCGTTTAACTATGGTGAAAATCTTAAAACAACGAGAATGCTGTGTTTGTGAATTTCAAGAAGTGTTTGAGATGAGTCAGCCGTCTATCAGTCAGCATCTTCGGAAATTGAAGGATTTAGGATTGGTAAAAGAGGAACGCAGAGGACAGTGGATTTATTATTCCTTGAATCAACAAAGTGATTTATATGGACTTATTGATGATATTTTAGAGCACGTGCCAGTTCAGACAGATAAAATCAAACAAATAGAAAAAAGCAATCCAACGCTTCGATGTGGTTGTTAGCATTTGAATCATCAAGGGGATAACAACAGATGAAAAAAAAGTTAATCAGCGAATTTTTAGGAACTTATTTTCTTATTTTTGCCGGAACAGGTGCAATTGTCATAAATGAAATTACCAAAAGTTTAACACATGTTGGAATTGCACTTACGTTTGGTCTTGTCGTAATGGCATTAATATTTACATTTGGTCACCTTTCAGGAGCACACTTTAATCCGGCTGTTACCATTGGATTCTTAATACATGGTGATATTAATAAGAAGGAAGCATTTTATTATATTGTTATACAAGTCATTGCAGGGATTGCAGCAAGTGCAACGTTGTTATTTTTATTTGGGAACGTTGCTTCATTGGGTACTACCTTACCAAGAGGAACATGGTCACAGTCATTTATTTTGGAATTTATCCTTACATTTTTCTTGATGATGGTTATTTTCGGTTCTGCAGTCCATGGCAAAGCGGTAAAATCCTTTGCAGGAATTGCAATTGGGGCCACAGTGGGTTTGGAAGCCATGTTTGCAGGTCCAATCTGTGGTGCTTCTATGAATCCAGCTAGATCCATTGGTCCAGCATTTGTATCAGGAACGACTCAACATTTATGGGTGTATATTGTCGCGACGATATTAGGAGCAGCTTGTGCGGCATTAATTTATAAGCTGTTACATGAAAAATAAAGGAGAGAAAACAACATGTCTAAAAAAACAATCTATTTTCTATGTACAGGTAATTCATGCCGAAGTCAAATGGCAGAGGGTTGGGCAAAAAAACATTTGCCTGATGAATGGGAAATCAAAAGTGCCGGGTTAGAAGCACACGGATTAAACCCTAATGCCGTAAAAGCTATGAATGAAACAGGAATCGATATCTCTAAACAAACATCTGATGTAATCGATCATGAAATTTTAAATAAAGCTGATTTAGTGGTGACATTGTGTGGACATGCAGCAGATCACTGTCCGGTAACTCCTCCACATGTTAAACGAGAACATTGGGGGTTTGATGATCCTGCTAAAGCAGAGGGAACAGAGGAAGAAAAATGGGCATTCTTTAAGCGTGTCCGTGATGAAATCGGAGACCGTATTAAGCGCTTTGCGGAAACTGGTGAGTAAGATAAAAATTTAGTGAAATAAGTACCAAAGGAAAAAATAATAAAACGGCATGTTATTCACTAAAAAAGGTCACAGAACGTTTCATGTTCTGTGACCTTACCTTTATACAAGGTAAAAAATAAAGCCTTAGATAGTGGACATGACAAAGACTGATAAAACAAAAGTAACTACAAGCTGTTTTTTTAAGATGGATTTTAAAAGAATGACTTCTGGCAAACTTGCACCAGCAGAACTGATAATCATCGCCATAACAGGTCCTCCAAAAAGTCCTTAGATAGTTGTTGATACATAAACGAGTTCTCCTAAAAAATTTATTATTCAAAAAAAGTTGATTTATTAGCTACGCACATTGGCAGCAGGGACTAAGTGGTGTGTTAGATTGAGTGATTAAGGTTTCCGATTTCTCTTTTTCAGAAGGATTAGCGTAGAACTTCCAAGCTTCGCTTGCATTCCTTTCGATTTCTTCCTGACGTAATTTCATCATTTGAAAAACTGTATACTCATTGAACATAATAATTCCCCCTATTAATCAAATTATATTGATATATTAATCAAAAAAAGTTGATTAATTCTATAAAAAAATTTCGCCTCAGGACGGTTTGAAGATACAACAAAGTTCATGTGACAATAAGTGGTTGAGCTCTGCTTGATTTAATTCATAGTAACTCCATGTTCCTCGGGTCTCTTTTGTGATTATATTGGCATCTAATAAAATTTTTAAATGGTAAGACAATTTGGATTGAGCCATATCGACCATTGGAGCTAGATCGCACACACACATGGCACCTTTTTGCGTTAAAATATTCATGATTTGCAGTCTCTTTTTGTCAGCAATTGCTTTAAATTTTAACTCATATTGTTCAAATACTTTTTCTAAGGAAATGTCCTGTAATTTTATTTCATCCATCACTTTTTCACCTTCTTCGTAAATCAAATAATCTTGATACAATCATAATATATCCAATATTTTCATGTGTCAATCTTTTTTATCAAAAAAAATTGATTAAGGCATAGTTCTTTATCTTATATAGAAATTACGTGTGGTGTTATAAAGTATATCAGCCCGAAGAAATTCCAGTGGCGATCGATAAGAAGGTTCTACGTGACCGAAACAGAGATGAAAAGAGGATGTGGGTAACGTAGAAAGGTTCTACGTGACCGAGACCGGGTTGGAAAATAGGAGGAGGGTAACGTAGAAGGGATCTACGTGACCGAAGCTGGGATGAAAGGAGGAATAGGGTAACGTAGAGAGGGTATACGTAACCGAACCCCCATGAAATGAGAATTTGGGTAACGAAGATAGGTCATCAACTGATCAGCATTCATTCCACTAAAGTTATCATCAATTTTTTTTGATTTAGTTCTTGCATTTAGTAAAAATTGCTAATATACTTAACATATAAATCAAAAAAAGTTGATTTATAAAGAATAAATCAAAAAAAATTGATTTATATTAAATATTTGGAGGGATTATGATGAAAATGCATGTTGGGATTAATGTCACTGATTTAAACAAGTCGATTGAGTTTTATTCAAAGGTTTTTCTTTCAGAGCCAGTAAAAGTAAAACCAGATTATGCAAAGTTTTTACTTAATGATCCTGCCCTAAATTTCACATTAAATGTAAAAGAAGCAGTCTCAGGAAACCAGGTTGGTCATTTTGGCTTTCAAGTTGAAAATCAAGAGGAGGTCCTTCAACATAAAGGCCGCTTAGAGAAAATAGGATTTTTTGCCCGAGAGGAAATGGATGTTACCTGTTGTTATGCTACTCAAGATAAATTTTGGGTGACCGACCCTGACGGAAATGAGTGGGAGTTTTTCTATACGAAAGATGATGTGGAATCAATGAAAACCGATTCAGCCTGCTGTAGTTCTCAACCAGTCGAGGTGGAAATAAAAAATTCTACCTGTTGTTCTTAAATTTTAGAATTGCAGCTATCTTGGGTAAATCAAGATAGCTTTTTTTATAGTTTATTTTGGTTCCACGTGGACATGTACATCATAGACATGATGGCGTTTCATTAATTGTTCCTCAACCTTGGATGCTATGTCATGTGCGCTTGTGATATCTAAATTGGAATTAACTAGAATCACAACGTCCACGACTTCGTTATTACCATAACTCCTTGCTTTGATATCTTTAACACCTTTAACTCCGTAACAATCATTTATGGTACTTCTGAAAAGCTCAATTCGTTTTTCATCAAATCCATCAGTCAAATAATGTGACGTATCTCGAAAAATCTCCCAAGCGGTTTTACAAATAAGGAAACCAACAATGATTGCGGTAATGGGGTCCAACCATGGAAGGCCAAATTGAGCGCCAGTAATCCCAATAAAAGTTCCCACACTAACCCAGGAGTCTGAAAGATTATCCTTCGCTGCTGCCATCAAAGATTGACTATTAATCTCCTTTGCTAATCTTTTATTGTACCGATAAACAAGATACATAATTAATGCACAAAAGAGACCTGTCCACGCCGAGACGAAATCTGGAGATTCATTCTTTCCATGAAATAAACTGGTAATCGCTTCATATACAACTTGAATTCCAACAACCATCATAATAAAAGAGGCCACCATTGAAGCGACTGATTCGGCTTTCCAGTGCCCATAGGGATGGTCATCATCAGCTGGTCGTTGGGATAATTTAAGGCCAATCAATACGGCAACCGAGGCAACAATATCCGAGGTATTATTTAATCCATCTGCTTTTAAGGCTTCAGAATGAGCCAAATATCCAACGGTCAATTTTAATGCTGACAAACAAATATAAGCAATAATGCTAATAACCGCTCCGCGCTCTCCTTTTTTTAAGTCCAGATATGCTTGCTCTTCCATACGTTCACCTACTTTTATCTCCTTAAATATATTATCCAACTAAAATATCATGTGGGTCTAGAGAAACCTTTTGTCATCTTTCTAACTTTATAAAAGGGATGAAAAAGTGTTTTCCTAGGTAAACAATTTATTGAGAAGATACGAAAGAAGAGAATAAAATAATATTCACATTTCTGTCAAATTGTAAGAAAAAATCTAATTGACAATCATTATCATTAGAAATACAATAAGAATTGTAATAATGATATTGAAATTCGTTCTCAATTAAAAAGGTTTCATTTTCAATTAGGGGGATCTTATGAAAAAAAATCTATTACTCAAAATATCTATCCTTCTATTAATTTTTGGGTTTGCATTACATAATCCTGCTCTAGCAGCTGAAAATTCCAGTGAAGCTATAAAGAAGGCTGAGGTATCGGTTGATCAAGCAATTGAATTTGCTGAAAAGGGAGACTTTACAAGCGCCCAGAAATCCTACGATCAATTTAATAAAACTTGGAGAGAAATTGAGGAAGGGATTAAAGCTGATTCGGCCACTGCCTATCGGGATATTGAATCCAATATGGGAAAGGTTGTCTATGCTTTTACCATTAAAAAACAAGATCAAGTTATACAGGCTTTAAATGATTTAAAGACTGTTAATGAGAAAGTAGCAAGTGGTGGTTATCCAAAAGAACCTGGATTTCAGAAAGAGGACATCTCTTTAGATGATTTTATCCTGCTCCTACAGGAAACAAAGAAGGAAGTACAAGAGGAAAATCAAACCCAAGCACTTGAAGGAATTAAAAAGGCAAGTAGCAGCTGGTTAAGCGTTGAGGGAGTAGTTGTTGCACAATCTGCCTCCGTATATAGCGATTCCGAAAGAGACTTGGTTACCGTCCAGGCTATGCTTAATGCAAATCCGCCCAATTATAAGCAAGCTAATCAAACCATTGAAAACATGGTAAAATACTTAACCCCTTTAGCTGAGAAATCTAGTTACACTTATTGGGATGCGGCTATGATACTCATTCGTGAGGGTTTAGAAGCATTGCTCGTGGTTATCGCCCTTATGTCTTTTGTTAAGAAATCAGGAGAGACAAATAAAGGAAGAGGCTGGATTTGGGCCGGGGTATTAAGCGGACTTGGAGTAAGTGTAGTTCTTGCCATCATTGTAAAATTTGTTATTTCCTCTGGTGCATTTGGAAATAATAATGCACTTATCGCTGGATGGACCGGAGTTTTTGCAGCTGTGATGCTATTATATATGAGCTATTGGCTTCATAGTCAATCTAATATCGCTGACTGGAATCGTTATATTCGTGAGAAAAGCCAGACGGCATTAACCACTGGTAAACTTGTTTCTTTAGGTGTTCTAGCCTTTCTTGCCGTGTTTCGTGAAGGAACAGAAACCGTATTATTTTATATCGGAATGGCGAGCCAAATTAAACTTCAATCGTTATTAATTGGCTTTCTTATCGGGGCAGCAATACTTGGAATCCTCGCTTATTTAATGGTTTTTGTTGGTTTGAAATTACCGCTTCGTCCATTCTTTATGGTTTCAAGTTTAATCGTATTTTATCTGTGTATTAAGTTTACAGGCATGGGAATCCACAGCTTACAGTTAGCTGGATTTATCCCCACAACCAATTCCGAAAGTATTCCGAGCCTGGAATTTTTCGCCCTTTACCCTTCATGGGAAAGCACCATTCCACAAGTAATTCTTGTACTAGGTGCCGTAATTATTCTTTTATCAAAGCAAATGAAAAGTAAAAAGCTGATGACAGCAAACAATAATTAATAGTGAAAGTAGGAAACTGATTATGAAAAAGGTAACTTCAATGGTTTTAGCATTTGGTCTTGGAAGTGCATTATTTTTAGCTGGCTGCAGTTCAAATGATTCTAAAGTCTCTGACGGTGTAAATAAAATGTTAGATACTACGGAAAAGTTATCCCAAGCAATTGATAGCGGTGACCAGGCTAAAGTGAAAGAAGTTGGACCAAAATTAGAAGATCAATGGTCTTCATTTGAAGATGATGTCAAAAAAGACAATAAAGACCTGTACGAGAAAATTGAAAAGTATCTTGACCCAACCATTGCAGGTTCAGAAGCAGCTACACTCGATAAAGAAGCATTAGGTAGCCTAAATGATCAACTTTCAGATTCATTGAAAGAACTAGCTGAGAAGACTAAATAATTCGAAAGAAGAGACTACTAAGATAGTCTCTTTTTTAAGTTCTCTATCTGTTTTTTAGCAAAATCACGATCAAAAAGGCAGCTGTCATCAGCTGCCTTTTTACCCATTATTAGATTAGATTGCTGCTAGTTCTTTTTGAAGAGCAGCCTCCACATTTACATACTCATAACCAAGATCCTTAGCTACCGCTTCGAAAGTAATTTCGCCGTTAGCAACGTTTAAGCCTTGTTTTAATGCATCGTTTTCAGCAATTGCTTTGTAAACACCTTTATTAGCAATTTGTAATGCATATGGAACAGTAACATTTGTTAATGCAATTGTTGAAGTTCTAGGAACTGCACCAGGCATATTAGCAACTGAGTAGTGAATAACTCCATGCTTTTCAAAAGTTGGGTTGTCGTGAGTTGTAACATGGTCAATTGTTTCAACAATACCGCCTTGGTCAATCGCAACATCCACGATTACTGAGCCAGGTTTCATTGATTTTACCATTTCTTCTGTTACCAGTTTAGGCGCTTTTGCACCTGGAATTAGAACTGCACCTATTAATAAGTCAGCTTCTGCCACTGCTTCTGCAATGTTGAATGGGTTAGACATTAATGTTTTGATTTGATTTCCGAAGATATCATCAAGCTGGCGCAGACGGTCAGCACTTAAATCGATGATCGTAACATCGGCACCTAATCCGATAGCCATTTTAGCAGCGTTCGTACCAACAATACCACCGCCAATGATAGTAACTTTACCGCGATTTACACCTGGAACTCCAGCAAGAAGAATGCCAAGTCCGCCATTATTCTTTTGCAAGAACTGTGCACCAATTTGTGCTGCCATACGTCCGGCTACTTCACTCATTGGAGTTAAAAGAGGAAGTGTTCTGTTTACGGTTACTGTTTCATATGCAATTGCAATGACACCGCTGTCTTTAAGAGCTTGAGCAAGTGGTGGCTCAGCAGCAAGATGTAAATAGGTAAATAGAATTAAACCTTGACGGAAGTACTTGTATTCACTTGTAAGAGGCTCTTTTACCTTCATTATCATGTCAGCTTTAGTCCAAACTTGTTCAGCGCTGTCGATAATAGTAGCGCCTGCTTTTGCGTAATCTTCATTATTGAAACCGCTTCCAATTCCGGCACCTGATTCTACTAAAACAGTATGACCTGCATTTAAAAATGATACTACACCAGCTGGAGTGAGTGCGACACGGTTTTCATTATTTTTAATTTCTTTAGGTACACCAATAAACATAACCTTATTTCCTCCCTAAAATAAATGAAATTTTCCTATGGCTAAAGTATAAAATGTTTGCCGGGAAATTTCTTTGTGAGGAACGGAGAAAGATTACTAAGGTTTTTGGGGATTTTCACAAAACGTTCAAATCCCTCGATATTTTTCTAACTTTAAATCTAAGTAGAGCAGCATTTTTTGATTTGGATCCTTAAAATTCACTTCGCCAATTTCAGTAATACGTTTCAAGCGATAGTTTAACGTATTAGCGTGGACATTCAATTCCTTTGCGGCATCATTAATGTTATTATCATTATTTAAAAAAATCTCTAATGTTTCTACGAGATTGCTATTATGTTTTTTATCATAGTCATGTAATTTCTTTAATGAGTAATTTTCATACTCTTCATTTGTTCTTTTTTCCAAAAGAAGATCTAAGAACTGATAAATGCCAAGCTTTTGATAGTTGTAAATGTCTTTTGTTTCACCTGGGAATTTTTGTTTAATTGATAAAACGGACAATGTCTCCTCATAGGCTTGTCTAATTTTTAGATAATCCTCATAAATACCGCTCAAAACAGGGGTGATATCTTTAACTCCATATCGCTCCCGCATTTTATCCACAAAAACCTGGGCGAATTGTTCAAGCTCTGTTAGAGGGTTTTCTAAACCTTCAGCGGTTACTAACAAAATGAGTTGATTACAGTCTATGGTGTGGAGCATAATTTTCATCCGCTGATTTGTTTTTAATAGGTAGGAGATGTTTTGCTCTTCTTTACTAGTAATGTTTTCTTTAAATTGAAAAACTAAAACTGCGAAGGAAGACGAAGCATTTATTTGCATGGTATGGAAGTTTTCCAATATTTCTTCCTGAACATTCAAATGCCCCGTTAAAAGTTTCCAAAAGAATTCTTGGGATCGCTCTTCCTTTTTATTTTTCCGCGTCTGAAGTTGCAGGAGTTTATTTTTTGCCGCATCAGCAGCTTTTTTTAATTGTATGAAATCATCTTCCGTTAACGATTTATCGATTTCTAATGCCCAAATAAAGCCGATTACCTCTTCTTGCTTCCAAATCGAGATAGCCACTCTGTTGCTTAGACCTACATCGTCTATGTTTTTTACACGAATCGGATCCTTCGTTTTAAGGAGAGCTGGGATTGTTCCTTCTTTCCATAATTGGTTAATAACCTTCTCTGGAACTCTTCGTCCGATAATTGTCGAGATTCGTGCAGGATCTGTTCGTTCATCGTGAGTACTATAGGCGAGAAGGCGATGATTAGCATCTTCAATCGTCACAGGACATTTTAAAACCTGACTAATGAGGTCGGCAAATTCATCTAAACTATCAAATGCCGTTTTGAAAGGATCGTGTAATCTAGTATTCAAACTGAAAACCTCCACTATGGAAGAATTAAGATAATTCCCTTTGTTTAATTTTACAAAATAATGCCGAGAATTTCTTGTTTTTTTACAAAAAAAATCGTTCGCAATAATGTTAAAATAATTTCGTGTAATATTCAAAAAAATAATTATTTTAAAAATTCTATTTTGAAAGCGTTAACAATTAGAAAAAAGGGAGGGCGGAGCACCCATACTTTATACCGTTGTGTTAAAATAAATAACATTGTTACTATTGTAATAAAATCAAATGAAGTGGGATGAAAGAGAATTAGAAGTTTATTAATCAGGGGGAGATTAATTATATGAGCAAAAACACTCATGGGAAAGAACTTCATCGCGGTTTAGAGGAAAGGCATATTACTTTGATGTCATTAGGGGCAGCCATTGGGGTCGGACTGTTTTTAGGTTCTGCATCGGCAATTAAAATGGCTGGACCGGGAATTTTAATTGGATACGCCTTTAGTGGCATGATCATGTTTTTTATCATGAGAGCGCTTGGGGAAATGGCGATTCAAAAACCTGTTGCGGGCTCTTTCAGTAAATATGCACGTGATTATTTGGGACCGCTTGCAGGATACATAACAGGCTGGAATTATTGGTTTTTATGGGTCGTAACCTGTATGGCCGAAATTACGGCTGTCGGAATTTACATGGAGTATTGGTACCCTGGTGTTCCTCGTTGGATTTGGGCACTGGCTGCACTTGTTATTATGGCAACTGTAAACTTTCTAGCAGTTAAAGCTTACGGAGAGTTAGAATTCTGGTTCGCTCTTATTAAGATTGTCACAATACTTGCTATGATTATTGTAGGCGCAGGAATGATATTCTTTGGTTTAGGTAATGGCGGCATCGCAACTGGAATAAAAAATCTATGGGAACATGGAGGGTTATTCCCAAATGGAATAAAAGGCGTACTACTTTCCTTACAAATGGTTATGTTTGCCTACCTTGGTATTGAGATGATTGGGGTAACAGCTGGAGAAGTAAAAAATCCAGAGAAGTCACTGTCAAGAGCGATTGATTCTGTGTTCTGGCGAATCCTAATTTTTTACGTAGGTGCCCTTTTTGTCATCATGTCGATTTATCCGTGGGAAGAAATCGGTACAAAGGGAAGCCCGTTTGTTCTAACCTTTGAAAAAATCGGTATTCCTGGAGCAGCTGGAATCATTAATTTTGTTGTCCTAACAGCAGCGCTTTCATCGTGTAACAGTGGTATTTTTAGTACAGCACGGATGCTTTTTAACCTCGCTGAGCACGGGGAAGCACCTCAGAATTTCTCTAAAGTTACAAAAAACGGTGTTCCTGGAATTGCCGTATTAGCTTCAGCGGGTGCTCTATTAATTGGGGTAGTATTAAACTATATCGTCCCTGCAAAGGTTTTCACATGGGTGACTAGTATTGCAACATTTGGAGCGATTTGGACATGGGGAGTAATTCTTTTATCACAAATTCGATACCGTAAAACATTAAAGCCTAATGAAGTAACGAATTTAAAATATAAGGTCCCACTTTTCCCGATAACTTCTTATATTTCATTAGCCTTTTTAGCCTTTGTAGTTGCCCTTATGGCATATAATCCTGATACAAGAATTGCTTTAGTGATTGGTCCGTTATTCCTTGTTTTCTTGGTTGCGGTTTATTACTTAAAAGGATTCCATAAGAGATACTCAGAGCAAGCTTTAAATAAAAAACAAGTTAGCTAAAAAAATGAGGCCCAAATTTTTGAGGGCACTGAAAAAGTCCAATTCCAAAAAAGGCAGTTGAAAGTTCAATTGAATTGAACCTTCAACTGCCTTTTTATTTTATAATTAATGATATTAAATATATGTAGGTGATTTTCCAAAATGATTACAAACCAAGAATCTCTCAATCTTAGTC
>NZ_JBCNAD010000013.1:0-78189 GCF_050477905.1 Neobacillus pocheonensis
GGGAATGAAACCTCAAATAAAATAGTCTGGTAATTATGGCGAGAAGGTCACACCCGTTCCCATACCGAACACGGAAGTTAAGCTTCTCAGCGCCAATGGTAGTTGGGGCAGGCGCCCCTGTGAGAGTAGGACGTTGCCAGGCTGTTTTATTTTTAAAACCATACATAAAAACTTATGCTGAGACATAAGATAATATGGTGGTCAAATAGTAATATTTTTACCGTCGCGGGGTGGAGCAACGAGCGTTGCTTCGATGAATAAACTGCGAGTTGTATCAATCGAGCTGCTGCTTGAATATGCATTCTGAGATTGATACAGTCCATGTTACTATGGGCATGAACAAAATAAAGTATTTTTTACCGTCGCGGGGTGGAGCAGTCTGGTAGCTCGTCGGGCTCATAACCCGAAGGTCGCAGGTTCAAATCCTGCCTCCGCAATCTTGGTCTGGTAGTTCAGTTGGTTAGAATGCCTGCCTGTCACGCAGGAGGTCGCGGGTTCGAGTCCCGTCCAGACCGCCATATTTTTAAGTAAGTACGAAACATTGGTTTCGTCTTTTTTTTATCCAAAAAACATGCTTTTTTGCTTAAATGGAAAAAATCATGTAAACTACATAAAGAATAGGCATCCTTAGGAGAGATCCTAAGGTTTTTTTGCATCTAAAATTAGGTAAAATGAAGATAGAGAGTAAACAGGTGATGGAATGAACCAATTTGAATTAAATACAACGAATTCCGATGAAACATCCCAATTTGCAGAAAGATTGGCATCCTTTTTACAACCAGGTGATGTGATTGCCCTTGAGGGAGATTTAGGTGCTGGAAAGACCACTTTTACCAAAGGTTTAGCAAGGGGCCTCGAAATTAAGAAAACAGTGAACAGCCCTACATTTACTATCATTAAGGAATATAGTGGAAAGTTTCCATTATATCATATGGATGTTTATCGTGTAGCGGATGCCTACGAAGATTTAGGCTTTGATGAATACTTTGAAGGTGATGGAGTTACAGTCGTGGAATGGGCTCATTTAATTGAAGAGCAATTACCGTCTGAGCTACTAACCATTTACTTGTATCATAAAGACCAGGATAAGAGAAAAATTGTCCTTCAGCCGAAGGGTCAAAGATATGAGCATTTATGTAAGGAGATTTTTGCATGACAATATTAGCAATCGATACTTCTAATTATGCTTTAGGAGTAGCGCTATTAGAAGAAAATCAAGTACTTGGCGAATATATCACTAATCTAAAAAAGAATCACTCCGTTCGAATCATGCCAGCCATTCAGACGTTAATGAAGGATTGTGAACTAGTGCCGTCCGATTTAACAAAAATTGTAGTGGCAAAGGGGCCAGGATCTTATACAGGTGTTAGAATTGGGGTCACAATTGCCAAAACCCTGGCATGGACCTTAAATATTCCCCTTGTAGGTATTTCAAGTTTAGAGGTTTTAGCATCCGGGACCGGACGGTACTTCGATGGGTATGTTTCTCCATTATTTGACGCTAGAAGAGGACAAGTTTACACAGGCCTGTATCAGTTTAAGGATGGTCGTCTTGAAGTAGTAGAACCGGATCAGTTAGTTATGGCAGTGGACTGGGCAGGAAAACTAGCAGAGTTGAGTAAGCCAGTTCTATTTGTCGGAAATGACTTGTTAATCCATCAACCTGCACTAGAAGAAATAGTAGGTTCTAAAGCTTTTTTTTCAAATGTCACAGAACATAATCCCCGTCCGTCTGAACTCGCATTGTTGGGACGGGATAAAGATGGGGAAGATATTCACAATTTTGTGCCGAATTATATTCGTTTGGCGGAAGCAGAGGCAAAGTGGTTAGAGGCTAAAGGAAAAATTTCAAATGGATAGGAATAGAGAAAAATGGTAGATTCTTATGTTTTTCGTTATATGAGGGAAGAGGATATTGACCAGGTTTTAGCCGTTGAACATGCTTCGTTTACAGTACCTTGGAGTCGTGAAGCGTTTTATAATGAATTGCACAATAATAAATTTGCCGTCTATATTGTGCTTGAGGAAGACAAGAAAATCATCGGATACTCTGGGACGTGGGTTGTAATTGATGAGGCGCATGTAACGAATGTGGCCATTATGCCGGGATATCGAGGTAGGCAGCTTGGGGAAACCATGATGCGGAAATTGATGTCTGTTGCAAGGGAAATGGGGGCGAAGAGCATGACCCTTGAAGTTCGGGTTACCAATCACGTGGCGCAATCCCTTTACCGAAAACTAGGCTTCCAAAACGGCGGAATTCGGAAAAATTATTATTCAGATAATCAGGAAGACGCATTAGTAATGTGGGTGAATTTATGATAAAAGATCAATGGATTTTAGGAATTGAAACGAGCTGTGACGAAACGGCAGTTGCGATTATTAAAAATGGCCGTGAAATTGCAGCAAATGTTGTGGCCTCACAAATCGAAAGCCATAAGCGCTTTGGCGGTGTGGTACCGGAAATTGCTTCACGCCATCATGTGGAACAAATGACAATCGTGATTGAAGAAGCATTAAATCAAGCAAACCTGACATTGTCAGAGATTGATGCTATCGCTGTTACTGAAGGGCCTGGGTTAGTTGGGGCTCTGTTAATTGGGGTAAATGCAGCAAAGGCGCTCGCTTTTGCTCATAATAAGCCGCTTGTACCCGTTCATCATATTGCTGGGCATATTTACGCTAACAGGCTTGTTGCTGAAATGAACTTCCCTCTGTTAGCCTTGGTCGTTTCTGGCGGGCATACAGAGCTTGTATACATGAAGGAGCATGGGCATTTTGAAGTAATCGGGGAGACCAGAGATGACGCCGCAGGAGAAGCTTATGACAAGGTAGCGAGGACGTTGAATATGCCGTACCCAGGAGGACCGCATATTGACCGTTTAGCACACGAAGGAAGCCCAACAATTGATTTACCGCGGGCATGGCTGGAGGAAGGCTCCTATGATTTTAGTTTTAGCGGGTTAAAATCGGCTGTTATAAATACTGTGCATAATGCGGAGCAACGGGGTGAGACGATTACACCTGAGGATCTTGCTGCCAGCTTTCAAGCAAGTGTTATTGAAGTGCTGGTGAAAAAGACGGAAAAGGCTGTAGCTGAATATGGCGTGAAACAGCTATTAGTCGCAGGCGGTGTAGCAGCCAATAAAGGTCTTCGTAGTGAATTACAAAGAACTTTTTCGGAAAAAGATGAGGTTGAATTGGTGATTCCGCCATTATCGTTATGTACCGATAACGCCGCTATGATTGCTGCTGCTGGAAGTGTGATGTTTGAAAAAGGAATTAGAGCTGGGCTTTCGCTTAATGCCAATCCAGGACTGGATATCGAAATTTATAATAAATAACCCTTCCTTTTTGGAAGGGTTTTTTAGCTAATTTAAGCTAATCAAACGATTGATTAAATGAGGCTTAGGCCATGATAAGGCTAAGTTTAGAATACTAACTAAACGATTGATTAGTATAACAACAAAACTAATCAATCGTTTGATTAATAAAGATGGAGCCAATGGAATATAGCTTAATAAACTAATCAATCGATTGATTAACTGGGGGCAAACCTTGGTATGACTAAGTTAGAAAAACTAATCAAACGATTGATTAAAAGAGAATGCCTGATAAAAAGTACTTTTGAAATCATACCTTCAAATCATACCTTCAAATGAATGTTAGAAGTACTTTTGAATAGCATCCGGGGCATCTTGCCGATAAGCCAATTTCCAAACCTTTAAGATATTTTCTTTTGTTACTTTCATCGCTGGTACCACATAGAAAGGAGCTACTTCCTTACCAAGCAATGAATATCCAGCAATAATGGCTTGAGCCACTCCATTTTCATAAGGCAACTGTGCTCCAAGACCTTTTACATTTCCTCCAGACGCAATTTGAAGCGCGACATTTGTTCCTAAATCAACGGTAGTAATGACCAAATCATTTTTCCCCGCTTTGCGGGACGCAGCAAGCACTCCTTCCGCCGGCTCATCCCAAATCGCAAAGATACCTTCTAAATCCGAATTGCTTGCTAACATGTCAGCGGCGGCTTTTTCCGCTTCTTTTGGAGTAGTTATCCCAGATCGTGCGACAATTTCTATATATGGATATTTTTCTTTAATCGTCGTTTCGAATGCTTCGACCCGCTGATTATTGACAAAGAAATCTCCATTGTGAAAAATTACCCCAATTCTGCCTTTCCCTTTCAGTGCGTCCCCCATAACCTCACCGGCAAAGATGCCATTTCCAT
This sequence comes from Neobacillus pocheonensis, assembly GCF_050477905.1. Taxonomy (NCBI): domain Bacteria; kingdom Bacillati; phylum Bacillota; class Bacilli; order Caryophanales; family Bacillaceae; genus Neobacillus; species Neobacillus pocheonensis. The sequence goes on from NZ_JBCNAD010000013.1 coordinate 4,238, forward strand.
AGTTATCTGAAGTTACAACACTTACATAATCTTCGCCAAATTCAAATTCCTTCGGCATGCTGTCCATAAAGATTAGTTTGATACCTGCTTCCGAAGCCTTTTTAAAAGCTGGAGCAGTTGCAATGGGATCGACCGGCAAACTAACAATGACATCTGGCTTCTTGGCGATAATGGTTTCGATATCTGAAATTTGTTTTTCAGCCTTAAATTCTGCATCCATAACAGCTACAACTTCAATCCCCATTTTCTCGAAGGTATCCTTTAAACCATTGATGGTTGCGGTTGAAAAATCATTTTCCGTATAGTGCATAGCAATGGCTGCTTTATAATTCTTTTCCTTCAGTTTTTTTAGGTCTTTCAATGATAACTGAAGCGTTTTGGCAGAAACAGCCTCCTCTCCATGAGGCCCTGTACTTAAAATTTTATCTTCTGGTATATTTTGATTAATCGTACTATGCAGGGTCTCTTTTATGATGGTTAAAAACTCTTTTACATTGAAGGGTTTCGTCACATAATTATCGAAGCCAAGGTCTAATGTATACTGAATATCTTGTGGAATAGCATTTGCACTTACTGCTATAATCACGATATCCTTTGTTTTTTCACAGGTTTTTAAACGTTCAAAAACATCGTAGCCGTGAGAATCTGGTAGATTGAGATCAAGCAGTATCAAGTCCACCTTTTCGCTGGCTGCCATTTCCAAGCCTTCTGTTCCAGTCCGGGCGGATAAAAGTGTATAGGAAGACTGCGATTTTATGATGTTCTTAACTAAGTTCAAGTTCGATTCGTTATCTTCGATATACAGCAAACAGTAATGATCTTCCTTTCGGCCATTTCCACCAGTAAGTTCAACTTCTTCCCCCCATCTTACAGCAGTCTTTAAATCATGGGGGAGTGGAAGGCTAAAGGAAAAATCACTTCCGACTCCTCGTTTGCTTGTCACACTAATATTTCCCCCCATTTGCTGGACGAGCTGTTTCACTAATGACAAACCAATGCCTGTCCCTTCCTCCTGTGTCCCTTCAATCCGATAAAAAGGAACAAAGACCTTCTGGTATTCTTCAGCGGAAAGTCCGATGCCAGTATCTACGATGTGCACGAGCTGCTCATTTCTTTTCACATAAGAGAAAATCATGACTTTGCCGCCTTCGTGGTTATATTTAATTGCATTATCGAGAAGATTCAGAAGAATTTGTTTAAGGCGTTTGGGATCGGCAAGCACGAACAGGTTTTTCCATTGGTCCATTTGGTTATGGATACTAATGCTTTTCCTTTTGGCAATAGGTTGTACGAAGTTGATACATTCATTGACCACGCCAAGTAAATCAATCTCTTCTATCGAAACCTTTAATTGGCCTGTCTCAATACGTGATAAATCTAAAATATCGTTTATTAAACTTAATAAATGCCTCCCACCGCTTAATATTTCCTGGACAAAATCCTGCTGTTCCTCATGTAAGTTTTCATCTATTTCCAATAGCTGAGCAAAACCGAGGATCCCATTCAGGGGTGTGCGGAGTTCATGACTCATTTTGGAAAGAAAATCCGATTTGGCCATATTGGCTTTTTCCGCCTCTTCTTTTGCTTCAATAAGAGCGTTTTCCATTTTTTTTCGTTCGGTGATATCGGAAATCGTCACAAGGGCTGCCTGCCCGCCGTCCATTTTAAGTGGTGTTGAATTAATGGAAAGCCATTTCAAGTTGTGATTTAGATACTTTCCACCCACTATAAAATCTTTAAAAGGAATACCGTGTTCAAGGGTGAGGACACTAGGCAGCTCGGAATAAGGTAAATCGTTACCGTCTTCTCGAAAAAATTCAAATTGTCTTAGGGTAGATTCTGTTAAAAATTCCTCTGTAACTCCTAGTATTTTTTCAACATTATCATTCAGGACGACCATATTTCCCGATTTTTCATGGATAATCACGCATTCTGACATCGTCCGAAGCACTTCTTTATATAAGTTGAGATCCATTTTCCTCCCTGCCTTTTTACATGCGTATTTTTAGCTTTATTATAGTCTAGTGGTTCATGTCTAAATCAATTTTTTTAAAAGACTTTCTATGCAGGATAAACTGCCTTATACTGTTTGTAATGAATTTTCTATGCGTTTTCAAAAAGCAGGCTTTGGGGGATATCTTATGAGAGTTTTGATTGCAGATGACAATGCATCATCCAGGAAATTGTTGAAGCATTTGATTAAAACGATTCCAAACCTTCAAGTTGTTGGAGAATCAGCAAATGGAGAAGAGTTAATCAGCAAGGTTATGATAGAAAGGCCGGATATCGCTTTAGTCGATATTAAAATGCCATTATTGAATGGTATGGAAGCCGTGAAATCATGTAAAAAAATTGTCCCTTCTTTGCAGGTGATTTTTATTACAGGACATGATGAATATGCATTAGAGGCTTTTGATGTAAATGCAATCGATTACATAGTCAAGCCAATCGACCGTACCAGGCTGTATGCGGCGCTTGAACGAGCCGCCGCATTTTCGAAGCCGCCCGCCGCCCGGCAGCCGCCATCAATGAAAAAGGATCTAATGATTAAACAACACAATCAGTATTCCTTTATCCCTTTGGATGAGATTATTTTTATTGAAAGAGCTGACCGGAAAGCGGTTATCCATACGATGGAACAAAAAATCGAGGTAAACGAGGCGTTAACGAATCTAGAGGAAATTCTTGATTCACGATTTGTGGCCTCGCATCGATCCTTTATAATCAACTTGCAGCATTTAAAAAAGATTGAAGCATCCGGTCAGTCCTATAAAGCCTATTTTAAAAATTACGACGAGACGGCGAAGGTTTCCAAGAATAAGCTAGCAGAATTACAAAAAAATAAATCATTATGAGGTCCAGTTTAACTGGGTCTCTTTTTTTATTTTTTGAAAATTTATGAATATTTTGTCTGAATGAATAAAAGGGTCGTGCAATTGAATAGAAAGCGGTTCCGAATGAACGAAACCCTTGTCCGAAGCACGTTAGACGACAATTTTGTAATCGATTACAATTCGGTTATAGAGATCAGAAAGGAAACGAGAAAGATGGTTGGGATTGTCGATGTAGCAAAAATGGCCAAGGTTTCAACAGCTACCGTTTCGAGAGTTTTATCAAACAACATGAACGTGACTTCAAAAACACGTGACAAGGTTTTAAAGGCCATTAACCAACTGGAATATAAGCCAAACCGGCTGGCGAGTAACCTAAGGAAAATGTCTTCAAAAACCGTAATGGCAGTCGTACCCGATATCACCAATCCCTTTTTCTCAAGTATTCTTCAAGGGTTTAAGGATGTTGCCTTAGAGAATGGCTACCATGTGCTGCTAGGCGATACTGGTAATAGTCTTGAACAGGAAAGGGATTATATCAATCTGGTAAAAGAGCGTGTGGTCGACGGTTTGATCTTAGCAACGGCAAGATTATCAAAAGAAGAAATTCTGGCAGCGAGCCAGGAAATCCCGGTGGTTTTAGCATGTGAATATATGGATGGTTTTGATATACCAACTGTTGCGATTGATAATGTCAGCGCAGCTCGGGAAGCAGTAGAGCACTTAATCCGTCTTGGTCATCGGCGGATTGGAATGATTACCGGACCTCTAGACGTCATACTGAGCAAGGATCGAGTGAAGGGTTATTATCAGGCATTGAATTTAAATGATATCCCAATAGTGGGAGTGTTGATTCAAGAAGGTAATTTTTCGGTAACCTCGGGATATGAAACGATGCTAAAGCTCCTGGCGTTAAAGGATCCGCCTACAGCAGTATTCGCAACAAATGATGAAATGGCTGTTGGTGCAATGAAGGCGATTAAACAAAGAGGACTGCAAGTTCCAAACGATATATCGGTTATCGGATTTGACGATATTCCACTGTGCGGGTTGGTCGAACCGGAACTGACATCTGTTTCTCAGCCGAGGTATGACATGGGTTATCAGGCTATGCAAATGCTGCTGTCAATTATTAAAAAAGAAGAGTTGACTCGCAACCAAATTGTATTACCTCATCGCTTGATGCTTAGAGACACATGCTGTAAGAGGTCATCACCCATGTTGTAAATGAATTTCGCAAATAACAATTGTTTTTAAGGAGGTGGTTCCTGGAGTTTTCCGCCATTATGATTCCTTTATAAAATGAGCACATTATTTGAAGTTTGTTGTATTCGATTACAATAAGGAAATTAAATCAAATAATTTGCCTAATTATCCAAAGCATTTTATAAGATCGGGACCCATTACTGCTGGAAAAGACGATCTGGGTCTATGAAAAAACCTATAACGGAGAGGAAGAAGTTTATGAAAAAAAATTCAAAGTTCTTTTTAATATGCCTCATCGCAGCTATTTTTAGTATTTTTGCTGTCGGATGTTCTGCAAAGGAATCTCAATCTACTTCAAGTTCGTCGAATTCATCTAGTAGCAAATCTTCAAATGATAAGCAAATTACAATTGGATTTTCAGTTGGTATGAATATGGTTAAGCACTGGAATCTTGAAGTAAAAGGTGCCGAAATGGCTGCCAAAGATAATGGAGCAAAACTAATTTGGAAAAGTGCTGATTTAAACCAACAATCCCAAGTTGCTGATATCGAAAATATGACACAGTCTGGTGTAAAAGCCCTAATCGTAGCACCAGTCGATTCACAGGGGATCGTCCCAACTGTAAATGAAGTAAAAGGTAAAAATATACCTGTATTTACTAGTGATATCGGTGTAAGCGGAACAGACGTTCAAGCACATGTCTCTTCTGATAACGTTAAGATCGGAGAAATGGCAGCAGATGAATTAGCAAAATTAATGGGCGAGAAAGGTGATATCGGAGTTATTACTTGGACGACTGTTTCTGCTACCAAAGACAGGGAAAAAGGCTTTTTAGACGGACTTAAAAAATATCCTAATATCCACGTCGTTGCTTCACAAGACAGTGGCGGTGACAGAAACCAAGCACTTTCAGTTACTGAAAATATGATCCAAAAGCATCCTAAACTTGATGGTATTTTTGGAGTAAATGCATCTGCTGCAATGGGAGCTTATGGTGCAACTACAGCTGCAAATATGAAACTTCCGATTATGGGCGTTGACTCTGATGAGGATTTACTTAAAGCCATTAAATCAGGTGGAAACTTAAAAGCGACTATCGCTCAAAACCCATATGAAATGGGCTATACCGTAGTAAAAACAGCACTTGCGGCACTTAAGGGTGAAAAAGTAGAACCTAAAATTGCCATTCCTGCAGAGTTGGTAACAAAGGAAAATGTCGACAAGATACTTGAGCGTGATAATGGATTTTTAGCAAAAAAATAATTGCTTAGAACCCATAATATGTCTGGTATTCAAAAGATACCAGACATATTAATCGGTGTGTGAAGGGAGGCAATCCACTTTGAGTGAAGAAGTTTTAAAAATGCAAAAAATATCGAAGAGTTTTTCTAGTGTTAAGATTTTGGAAAAAGTCAATTTTGACCTTAACAAAGGTGAAGTTCATGTATTAATTGGTGAAAATGGGGCTGGAAAGTCTACTTTAATGAAAATATTGACAGGTGTTTATCCTAAGGATGAAGGTGAAATTCTCCTGAAAAATAAAGAAAGCGGCCAGCTTGAACCCATTGATATTCCTAATCCTAATGCTGCCATACAGCTTGGAATCAATATGGTTTTTCAGGAAACGAACTTACTAGAAGAAATGACAGTAGCTGAAAATATCTTCATAGGATATGAACCAACCAAAAACGGTTTCCTTGATAAAAAGGCTATGTTCAATCAAACAGTGGAGTTGCTAAAAAGAGTTCATTTAAACATTTCACCAAATATCTTAGTTAGCAGTTTAACTGCAGCACAACGACAATCAGTAGAAATTGCCAAAAGTCTTTCCCATAACGGAAGGATTCTGATTCTGGATGAACCTACATCCAGTTTAAGTGAAAGAGAAGTCCGCACACTATTTGCAATTATTGCCGACTTAAAGGCACAAGGAGTTAGTATTGTTTATATTTCCCACCGGATGGAAGAATTATTTGAAATTGGGGATCGCATCACTGTTTTGCGGGATGGGACTTTCGTGGGAACACTCAATGTACATGAAACAAATGAAGAAGAAATCGTAAATATGATGATTGGAAGAAAACTGGAGGATACCCAAAATAACTCTAATCGTGGAAAAAGAATCAATTACTCGAAAGTCGCCTTTGAATGTAAGAATGTTACGATAGGAGATTTTAAAGACACAGTAGATTTGAAGATTCATAGTGGGGAAATTGTAGGCGTATATGGCCTTGTTGGTTCCGGACGGTCAGAATTAGCGCAAATTTTTTACGGCATTGATCCTATTCGGAAGGGTACTGTGGAAAAGGCAGGCAAAAAAATCTCCATACGTAATCCGGAACAAGCAATCAAACATGGAATTGCATTATTATCCGAAGATCGAAAAAAATATGGCTTTATTACAGGGAAAAGTATCCGAGATAATATTGTCTTAATGAAATTAAGAGAATTGTCGTATTACCGCCCTTCTTTAAAAGAAGAGACTGATATCGCCGTAAAATATATGAATGATTTAAAGGTTGCTGCATCAAGTGAACATCAATCGATTTCCAGTCTTAGTGGGGGAAATCAACAAAAAGTAGTTTTATCAAAAATCCTGGCTATGAATCCCGATATACTCATCCTTGATGAGCCAACGCGTGGAGTCGATGTCGGCGCCAAAGCTGAAATTTACGACATTATCTATGGACTTGCTGAATCCGGGAAAGCCATATTAATGATTTCTTCTGATTTGCCCGAAATATTGAGAGTTAGTGACCGGGTAGTTGTAATGCATGATGGAAGTATCAAAATGGATGAACCAAATGTTGATCTTAGTCAAGAAAAAATTCTGCAGGCTGCATTAAGCTAATTTTATAAGGTGGTGGTTTCTAAATGGCTCAACAAGTTTTAGCGAATAAAATAAATGAGATAATCGATATTAGCAGTGAACAAGCCAAGTTAACAAAAAAGAATAAGAGAAAGGAAATATTACGACAGTTTTCGCTTCTCTCTATTCTTGTACTACTAATCATTTTATTCTCTGTCACAACAGCTAGCTTTTTTTCAGTGGACAACTTTACAAATATTTTGAGGCAAGTGGCGGTGACAACCATAGCCGCAATTGGTGTTTTTATGATTATCTTGTTAGGGGACATCGACTTATCGGTGGGGTCGTTATATGCATTAATTGGCGTTATGGCGGCCTTCGTTTGGCAAGGAACCGGAAATACCGTTTTAACACTATTAACAGCACTGGCTGCTGGAGCCATCATTGGATTCGGAAATGGATTTATTACCGCTAAAGGAAAAATTCCCGCATTCGTCACAACGCTTGCTACTATGGGGATTGCTAGAGGAATTGCCTATATCGTAACAAATGGATCCCCAATTGGTATTGTAGAACCTGGATTTACGATCTTTGGAACAGGTTATGTTGGCGGCATTATCCCAGTGCCAGTTGTGATCATGATTATTGTATTCATTTTGGGATATATCTTCATTAATAATACGAGATTTGGTCGATATATTTATGCAGTTGGTGGGAATGCCCAAGCCAGTCACTGGTCTGGTCTTAATACTAATAAAATACGAATTATCGTATTTACCATCGCAGGTTTGTTATATGGGTTAAGCTCTATTATTCTTGCAGGCCGTTTAGGCGGTGCCTTACCAACTGCAGGACAAGGCGCAGAAATGGATGCCATTACAGCAGTCATTCTTGGTGGTACTAGTTTATCTGGAGGTAAAGGTAAAATAAGCGGCGTCCTAATTGGCTGTTTAATCATTGGTGTTTTAAACAATGGTCTGGATTTAATCGGACTTTCATCTTATTGGCAACAAGTTATTAAAGGAATCATTATTATTGCTGCTGTACTTTATGATACAAAATCAAAAAATAAAAATTGATTTTGGATTTTAAATGTAGAATTTATTGAAGCAAAAGCAATAAAGAAATAAGTCTTATTACACTTTTTAAAGAAAATAGGGTGATAGAGAAATGAAAAAAATTAAAGTAGGAATAATCGGGACAGGTTTTATCGGCCCTACACATATAGAAGCTATCCGACGGCTTGGCTTTGTAGAAGTAGTGGCATTGGCTGAAACTAGCCAGGAAGCTGCTGAAAAAAAAGCAGCCGATCTTGGTATCCCAAAAGCCTATGGCGATTACCGTGAGATGCTGAAGGACAACGATATCCAAGTGGTGCACAATTGTACTCCAAATCACCTTCACTTTGCGATTAATAGAGAAATTATTTTAGCAGGAAAGCATGTCGTTTCCGAGAAACCGCTGGCAATTAACAGTCTAGAATCGGCTAAATTGCTGAAGCTTGCTGATAAACACGACGTGATCCATGCGGTGAACTTTAATTACCGTCAGCATGCCAGTGTACAAAACTTACAGGCAATGGTGGCCAAAGGCGACCTCGGAAAAGTGAATCTGGTTCATGGAAGCTACTTGCAGGACTGGTTATTGTATGAAACCGACTTTAACTGGAGACTAGCTCCCGAAGTGGGAGGCAAATCCCGTGCGGTTGCTGACATTGGTTCACATTGGTGTGATACCGTTCAATACGTAACTGGGAAGCGGATTGTCGAAGTGTTTGCTGATTTAGCAACGGTTATCCCAGAAAGAAAGAAAGCGAAAAATACAATTGCTACGTTTAGTACACAGAATGCAGAAGAACTAGAATATGAAGTTGTTCCAATTAATACAGAAGATTATGCATCTGTTCTTGTCCGTTTTGAGGATGGCTCAAGAGGAGTCTTTACGGTATCGCAAGTAAGTGCCGGTCGCAAGAATAGATTAAGCTTTGAAATTAACGGCAGCAAGAGCTCTGTTTTCTGGAATCAAGAGGAACCGGAAAAATTGTGGATCGGACACCGAGATAAAGCGAATGAAGTTCTATTAGCAGATCCTGGCTTATTCTTATCGGAGGCAAGAAACGCCATCCATCATCCAGGAGGCCATAATGAGGGCTGGCCGGATGCATTAAAAAATATGATGCTGAACTTCTACTCATTCGTTCGCGAAGGCAAGAGCCTGAAAACAGACAAGCCGAAGTTCGCGACATTTGAAGATGGACATGTCTCAATGAGCATTACAGACGCCATCTTAGAAAGCCACAAGCAGCAAAAGTGGGTGAAGGTTCAGGCTGTTAAGGAGGTACTTGCATGAAACTAGGTGTATTTACCCCACTGTATCAAAACCTGTCATTTGAAGAAATGCTCGATAAGTTAGCAGGTATGGGTGTTGAGGCGGTTGAATTAGGGACTGGTAACTACCCTGGCAACCATCATTGTAATCCTGATGAATTATTGGAGTCTCCGGAGAAAGCGAAAGCTTTTCTCCGTGCAATTGAAAGCAGAGGGTTAACGATCAGTGGTTTAAGCTGCCATGGCAATCCGCTGCATCCCAACGTGCAAGTGGCAAAAGAGTCACACGATGTTTGGCGTAAAACAGTTTTGCTTGCTGAATTGTTAGAGGTACCTGTTATCAATGGCTTTTCCGGCTGTCCGGGTGATCATATCAGTGCCAAAAATCCAAACTGGGTGACCTGTTCTTGGCCGCCTGAATATTTAGATGTCCTGAATTGGCAATGGAACGAGGTTGTGATTCCGTATTGGAAAGAGGAAGCAAAATTCGCTAAATTGCACGGCATCAATCAAATCGCCTTTGAAATGCACCCTGGATTTGTTGTCTATAATCCTGAGACCTTGCTGAAGTTAAGGGAACAAGCCGGAGAAAACATCGGCGCAAATTTTGATCCTAGCCACTTGATCTGGCAAGGAATTGACCCTGTCGAAGCGATTAAAAAGTTGGGCCGTGAAAAAGCGATTTTCCATTTCCATGCGAAAGACACCTATATGGATCAAGCCAATATTAAGATCAATGGTGTTTTAGATACTAAGCATTATAGCCAAATTTTAGACCGCTCATGGACATTTAGATCCGTCGGTTATGGCTCGGACGAAAAAATGTGGAAAGACATTGTAAGTGCCCTAAGAGCTGTCGGATATGATTATGTGATTTCCATTGAACATGAAGACATGCTTGCTTCGACTGATGAGGGATTAAGTAAAGCGATTTCTTTATTAAAAGGGGCTATGTTCAAGGAAAAGATCACCCAGATGTGGTGGGCTTAAAACTGCTATTTATCGAACCCAGGGGATGGGATTTCATAGATCAACACATGGGGTATTAAAAAATTGTGTAAAGGGAGATGTTCTAATGATTAAGTTCTCTTACAACACGCTAGTTTATGCTGGAGAAGACATCGAAGCAGGTATTGCTAGATTGGCTAAATTTGGTTATGACGGTGTTGAGTTCGTCGGTGAACCAGAGAAAATGGATACTAACCGCATTAAGGAATTGTTAGATCAATATAATATTGAAGCCTCAACGATTTGTGCGATTTACAACGCTGAAAGAGATCTCGTTTCAAGTAACGAAAATATTAGAAAAAATGCCGTTGAATATATTAAAAGCTGTGTAGATTTTGCAAGCACAATCGGTGCAAAGGGTATTTCTTTAACTCCAACAGCGTGCATGAAAATCTATGGAGAAGCTGATCGGGAAACTGAGCTAAATTGGGCAGTTGAAGGAATAAGAGAAGCTGGTCTTTATGCGGGAGAACATGGTGTCCGCTTGACAGTAGAAGCATGGAATCGCTACGAAAACTATCTTATCAATCGATTAGAGCAAGCACTTGAGCTTGTAAATCGTGTGAATCTGCCAAACGTAGGAGTTATGGGCGATACGTATCATATGAATATTGAAGAAGTAGATATTGCGGACACAATCAGAATGGTTGGAGATAAACTATATCACCTTCATATAGCTGATAGCAACAGAGCAGCACCAGGCAGAGGACATATCGACTTTGAACCAATCGTTCAAGCTTTACGTGATATTAACTACAGAGGATTCTTAACGATGGAGCTATTGCCTCCGTTTGCAGATCCATTTAATGGTTCGAAGTGTGAAGAGTTTTATGATCAATATAGCGAAGAATCTATTACTTTCTTAAAAAACTTATTTAAGGAGGAAAAATAAAATGGCACAAAATACAGTAGTAAACAATCAGGGTTTAGGAGCAGAGTTTGATCAAAAAGTAATGAAAGCTGCTGTGTTGTATGGTAAAGAGGATTTAAGATTAGAAGAAGTACCGGTTCCTGAACTTGGGCCTACAGATGTATTAATAAAAGTGAAGTATACCGCAGTATGTGGTACTGACCCTCATATTTATGAAGGTCGTTTTCCAGCGAAGCTTCCACTCATCTTAGGTCATGAATTTTCCGGTGAAGTGGCAAAGGTTGGTTCTCAAGTTAGCTTTGTAAAGCCTGGTGACCGTGTTACAGCTGATATCAATATTGCTTGTGGTACATGCTATTATTGCCGTCATGGCCAAAAATTACATTGTGAAAAAATTACTCAATTAGGGGTACATGTTAACGGAGCGTTTGCAGAGTATGTTAGAGTTACAGAGAACAATATTCATAAACTGCCTGAGTCTATGTCTTGGATCCATGGAGCTTATATTGAGCCGCTTGCATGTGCAATCAGCGGACAGGATAAGGCCAATGTTCAATACGGTGACACAGTTGTCATCATTGGCGGGGGCCCTATGGGTATCGCCCATGCATTACTTGCACAACTCAAAGGCGCAAGCAAAGTAATCCTTTCGGAACTAAATCCCGCCAGAATTGAATCAGCCAAAAATATCGGTGTAGAATATGTCATCAATGCAGGTGAAGAGGATCCAGTTGAAGCTGTTAAAGGATTAACAGACGGACGTGGTGCTGACATTGTTATTGAAGCTGTAGGCTCTGCCTATACTTACGCGCAAACGTTTAAATTAGTAAGAAAAGGCGGAAAAATCCTTGTTTATGGAGCAGCGCCTGCAGATGTAACGATTCCAGTAAGTCCATTTGAAATTTATAGCCGCGAATTGACCATTGTCTCCTCCTATGCAGGAACATATGATACATTCTCTAAAGCTATTGATTTAATTGCAAGCAAACGTTTTGATCCAACTCCAATCATTACAAATCATTTTGAATTTGCAGATGTGAAACTAGGAATTGAAACTGCAGAGCATAATAAGGATATTCTTAAAACTGTAGTTAAAATTTCCGAATAATTTAGCGGTAAACAGAGTTCTTTGCGTTTTCTATGGGAACTCTGATTTTTTCATAATCTAAGAGGTGAATATAAATGTATAAATACAGTGCTACACAATGGATTTTCGGAAATGAAAGTCTCGAAGAAAGTTTAAAAAGGCTGAAAAAATATGGTTATCAGGGTGTTGAACTAGCCGGAGAGCCTGACTCCATTGATGTTGAGGAAACTAAGGAACTTTTAAAACAGTATGAAATGGAATGCAGCTCGATTTGTGGAATTTATACGCCTGAAAGAGATCTTTCCTCATCAAACGTTGAAATTAGAAAAAACGCTGTGGAATACGTAAAAAAATCGGTTGATTTAGCGAAAGCTCTAAATGCCGCTACCCTTATTGTAGTTCCTACATGTGTTGGTAAATTAGCCCCAGAAACGAATCTTGAGGAAGAATGGCATAATGCAGTTTTGAGCGTGGAAGAGGCGGCGCTATACGCAAAAGAACAAGGAATCACACTGGCAATTGAAGCATTAAATCGTTATGAGACGTACCTAGTTAATAATCTCACTTTAGCTTTGCGTTTTGTTGAGGAAGTGAATGTAGAAGGCTTAGGAATTATGGCTGATTTGTTCCACATGAGCATTGAGGAAAGAAGTATGACTGAATCAATCAAGAAAATTTCACGTTTTCTTGCCCATGTACACATCGCTGATAACACAAGGGAAGCAGCAGGACTAGGGCAAACGGATTTTGGACCAGTGATTTCCCTGCTTAAAGAGCAGGATTATAAGGGCTATATTACGATGGAGTTCCTGCCACCGGTGTCAAATCCTTACGCGGCTTCAGCTTTTCAAGGTGAATCTAATATTTTTGATGAATTCACGAAGCAATCTATCGAACATATGAAAGAACTCGTTTAATAAATTAAAAAAATAATAAGGCAAAGAAGATAAATCTAAGAGAGACAAATCCAAAATAATGTATACTATTTCGATTTGAAATAAATTACTTAGATTTATTTATATCTTAGTTAGTCCTTAACGATGCCAAGTTGACAAAAATCTGCTTGGTTTTTTTGATTAGGTGGTTATTCCTAGTGTAACGATAAACTCAATACTTAGAAAAATCTTGTTTTTGTAATTGGGTATAAGATTAATTTAAAAAACTTGTATTTAAGATTCTCTATCTTGGCGAATAGGATAGTATTGTCCAAAATCATATGATTGTTTGATAGGTTTAATTAAAAGAACCTAATTTTGCTAAAGGAAGGAGAATATATAATGGTGGTTTTGCAAAGTCCGTTACAAAAAGATCTAATGATTAAACAACAAAACAATATTTCATTTATTCCATTGGATGATATCCTTTTCATTGAAAGAGTAGATCGTAAAGCAGTTATTCATACATTTAACAAAAAAATTCAATTTAATGAGTCATTAACTAGTCTGGAAAGTAAACTTGATTCTAGATTTTTTACACCACACCGGTCATATATTATTAATTTACAATATTTAACTCGAATTGAAGCCATTGGACAAATGTATAAAGCACATTTTAAAAATTATGAAGAGACAGCTAAGGTTTCAAAGCATAAATTAGTAGAGTTACAAAAATATAAATCATTGTAAATTATATTAGATTTGCCTAGTAATTTATTGCTAGGTTTTTTTGTTTTTATTTTTAAAAAATTGTGATTTTTTTGTTTATTAGGACAAATAATCTGCGCGAGAGAAATGTAAACGATTGCAAGTGGTTCAAAAGCTTGTCTAAGGGTGGTTAGACAACATTTATGTTAACGTTTACACTTTGTTTATAGTAATTAGAAAGGAAACACATACATGGTAGGAATTGTGGATGTCGCAAAAAAGGCAAATGTATCTACCGCTACAGTTTCAAGAGTAATAAGTAAACCCGAAACAGTAAAAGAAGCAACTACTAAAAAAGTGTTAAAAGCGATTGAAGATTTGAAATACCAGCCCAATATACTTGCTCGCCAGTTGAGAAGGCTTGAAACAAAAACCGTAATGGTAGTTGTACCTGACATAACAAATCCATTTTTTTCAAATGTATTAAGAGGAATAGAATCGGTAGCTGTTTCTAAAGGATATCAGGTACTGCTTGGGGATACGGAAAATAATATCGACAGAGAGAATGGCTATTTAAATAATCTCAAGCAAAAGAAGGCAGATGGAATGGTGTTATTAACAGCCAGAATGAATTCATTTGTAGTAGAGGAAGCGGCTGATCACTTTCCAGTTGTACTCGCATGTGAATATATTGAAGGATCAAACATTCCTACTGTTTCTATCGATAATATTAGTGGAGCCCGAAAAGCGACAGAATATTTGATTAATTTAGGTCATAAAAGGATTGGTTGTATAACTGGACCTCTTAGTATCGTTTTAGGAAGAGACCGGTTAAGGGGATATAACCAAGCAATGGCTCAATATAATCTGCCAATGGATCATAATTGGGTGCAAGAGGGTGATTTTACTTATGAAAGTGGTTTTAACTTGATGAAGAAATTACTAGCTCTTCAAAAATCCCCAACAGCCATCTTTGCTGCAAATGATGAAATGGCAATCGGAGCAATAAAAGCAATAAACTCAAAAGGGTTGAAGGTACCAGATGATTTTTCTGTAATTGGTTTTGATGATATAAAAATATCGTCAATCTTTGAGCCACCATTAACAACCATAGCTCAGCCTGCCTTCCAGATTGGCTTAAGAGCCATGGAATTATTGATTAAGTTAATGAATAAAGAGCAGCTCAACAAAGACCAATTTATTTTAGAAGACCATCTTATTATTCGGAAAACATGTAAAGAATATTTTTGAAATATTCTAAATTTACAAATCGAAATGTAAAGGGTTACATATTAATGGCGAATATTTTTTTGTCAATAAATGTAATCCGTTACATAGGGAGGTGATTAATAAAGAATAGGCTTATTAATTTAGTAATCTAAATTATTTTAAGAAGCAATAGAAAAAATTATTATTTGGAGGGTCAAAAAATGAGGCACAAGAAGGTAAAGTTATTTAGTCTTATTGCCATTATTTTAGTTAGTGTGGCACTTGCAGGATGTGGGGTAAAAGTTCCTGGGAAAAATGAAAGTGTTTCCGGCGAAAAAGCTTCATCTAAGAAGGAAGACGGAAAATATACAATCGCTTTTATTCCTAAACTCGTAGGGTTTCCGTATTTCACCTCAATGAATGAAGGTGCTCAAAAAGCAGCAAAAGAATTTGGAGTTAACGTTATATACCAAGGATCTACAACTGCGGATGTTTCGGAACAATCTAAAATTATTAGTGGATTAATAGACCAGGGTGTAGATGCAATAGGGGTTGCCGCTAATAGCCCTACAGCTTTAAATCAACTGGTTTCAAAAGCTAAACAAAAAGGCATTATGTTTTATACTACTGATTCAAATGTAGACAGTTCGGATAATTCATTGTTTGTTCAACAAGCATCAGATAAAGATCTTGGGTATGCTATGGCGGATAGCATTGCTGAGCAAATTGGTGGAGCGGGAGATATTGCTCTACTATCTGGGGGTTCAACTGCTACCAATTTAAATGCATGGATTTCTTTTATTAAAGAACGCTTAAGTGCAAATCATCCAAAAATCAAAATTATTGATGTTCGTTATGCTGGAGAAGATACTAATGCTTCAACACAAATGGCGGCTCAAGTGATTGCAGCAAATCCGGGTCTAAAAGGATTTATCGGTGTTTCTGCAGCTAATACCCCTGGTATAGCTGAAGCAGTTAAACAAGCGGGAAAAACAGGGAAAATTGCAGTTACAGGTATCGCACTTCCTAACGTAGTTAAACCATATATTCTTTCTGGTGTAGTTAAGGAAGCTATTTTATGGGATCCTGTAAAGCTAGGTTACCTTACTGTCTGGGGAGTTCTTCAAGAGTTAGAGGGTAAGCAACTCGCGGAAGAGAACGAAGTACCAGGTGTAGGCAAAGTACACTACGATAGTAATACAAAAACATTACTTTTAGGTCCGCCGCTTATATTTGATGCATCAAATATTAAAAAATATAATTTCTAAGCATTATTAATTGGTTGGTAAAATTCGAGTTTGCTCTATAAAACATTATTGAATTTAGTAGGAAAGTTTAGTAGAGCAAACTCTGATCTTTATTAAAGTAAAAAAGGAGCCTATTCAATGACAGAATTGTTGAAATTGGTGAATATATCAAAATCATTCGGGGGTACTCATGCGCTAAAAAGTGTCAACTTAACACTTGAAGCAGGAAAACTTCATGCAATCGTTGGTGAGAATGGTGCAGGCAAATCAACGCTGATTAAAACTATTATGGGAGTGCATCAGCCAGATACAGGACAAATTATTGTTGAAGGAAAACAGGAAGTTATTGGTAATCCATCGATTGCAAAGAATCTTGGTTTTTCAGCTGTTTTTCAAGATCCATTAATTTATCCACATTTAAGTGTACTAGAAAATATTTTTTTGAATGGGCCAATTCTCAATCGATTCGGGAATTTAGATTTCCGACAAATGGAAAATAAAATCACCCCTTTTTGTGAGGAATTGGGATTTGATACGAAGTTATTACGTAAACCGATGAGTAGTTTACGTTTAGGTCATAGACAACTTGCAATGATCCTTAAAGCACTTGTTGAAGATGCAAGACTTATTATCTTTGATGAACCTACTGCAATTCTATCTGCAGGAGAAATAGAAAATCTTTTTAATATTATTAGTTATTTAAAAAGATCAAATAAAGCAGTTGTTTATATATCACATCGTCTTGAAGAGCTTATGAGAATTGCCGATGAAGCAACTATTCTTACTGATGGTAAAGTAGTTGGTTATCAAAAGAAAGAAGAACTTAATGTAGATACTCTCATATCAATGATGTCAGGAAAAGAAGAACGGGAATATCAGCATGACGTGAAGCTTTATCAACCTGATGTAAAAAATACTCCCGTTGTTGAAATAAATAACATGTGCAAAGAGGGTACTTACGAAAATATTTCTTTAAAGATATGGCCTGGTGAAGTTCTAGGAATATATGGCCAGGTTGGAGCTGGACGAAGTGAAGTTGCATTAAGTTTATTTGGATCGAATCCAGCCGATTCCGGAGAGATTTATGTTGATGGTAAGAAAGCTAATATCCAAAAACCATGGGACGCAATAAGACAAGGGATTGGATATCTGCCTGAAGATCGGAAATCACAAGGTGTTTTTTCATTTCAATCAATAGAAAATAACTTAATTAGTGTTATTTTTAAAAAACTAAAAGGTCCGTTATCATCATTAAGCAGAAAAAAATCAAGTGATCTTATTACAAAGTATCAAAAAATCTTAAATATAAAATATGGAGATCCTTCCAATCCTATATCAAGTCTATCTGGTGGGAATCAGCAAAAAGTAATCTTTGGGCGTTGGATGGCTGAAGATCTAAAATTGCTGATCTTAGATGAGCCGACTCAAGGAATCGATATAATAACCAAACGACAAATTCATGAACTTATTCATTCTCTTGCTAAAAAAGAAGGATTGGCTGTACTTGTTATAACATCTGATTTGCCAGAATTATTGTCTGTGAGCTCCCGAATACTGGTCATGAATCGAGGACAAATTGTCGCCGAATATGATGAAGCTCAAGAAAATTTAGCAGAGAAATTATTACGAAATGCAGTTGGAATAGGGGGGAAATAGATTGCCTGAATCAATTTTAAGTCCGAATTCCAGTCAGGTTCAGAGTACGAAAGTAAATGCAGTAAAAGGAAATATATTTTTGAAGTATGAGGTGATACTTTCGCTCCTTATTGTCGCGATTGTTATCAGTATGACAATTGCGGATCCTCAAGGATTTTGGAGCCAAAGTAACATTAACAGTCTACTAGTAAGTATATCAATAGTTGGTATCGCAGCTATTGGAGCAACCCTTGTTATTTTGACCGGTGGAATCGATATTTCAGCAGGATCAGTACTAGGTTTAGTTTGTACTGTCGTTGCAGTGTGTGGTCAATACAATTTACCTTTATTTTTAATTATCATTTTGGCTTTAGCTACTGGTTGTATAGCGGGTTTACTTAATGGATATTTAGTTGCTTTCATAAAACTTCCCGCTGTAATTGTTACGTTAGGTACTCTTAGTATATGGAGGGCGGGAGTATTCACCTTATTGGGAGGGCAATGGGGTACAAATATCCCTGATGAATTTTCGAAATGGTTCATTATGACAAAAATATTAGGGATTCCTTTATGTTTTTGGTTGGTAGTCATTTTGGTCCTAATCTTTGGGTATTTAATGCGTAATAGAAAATGGGGGCGTTATATCTATGCCCTTGGTAATAATGAAGAAGCAACAATATTTTTTGGCTTGCCAACAAAAAGAATTTTGCTCTTAGTATATTTCCTTTCTGGTTTATTAGTTTCGATTGCAGCCTTCTTTTCATTAGGGCAATCACCCACAGTACAGCCTTCAACTGGCCAGGGTTTTGAACTTTCAACCATTGCGGCTGTTGTAATTGGTGGAACAGCTATAACTGGAGGACGCGGAAGTATTATTGGAGGATTACTAGGTGCAATATTAGTAGAATTGGTAAAAGATGCGATAATCCTTTTTCATATTCAACCGTTCTGGACAGGGGTAGCGATTGGCACGATGATTATAGTTGCGGTGTTGGCGAGTCTGTCTACGAAAAAAGGAGGAGCAAATTAGAAATGCGATTTCGACCCTTTTTTAAAAACTTAAATCAATATAGTTCATTGATAGGACTAATCATTTTAATAGTAGTTGTTTCTAATATTGTATTTCCTGGAGCTACATCCTTAGAAAATATTGCCTCCATGAGTATGTTCGGGGTAGAAGTTGGGCTTATTGCATTAGGGTCGGCTTTAATCATATTAGGTGGTAATGGAGGAATTGATTTATCCGTAGGAGCCATATATGCACTGACACAAATTATTGTAGCCCAGCTAATGGTACATGGAGTAAATATGTGGTTGTCAGTTTTAGTAGGGCTAATCGCTGGTTTATTACTAGGAGGGATAAACGGATATATAGTAACAAAAGTTGGGATCCCTGCTATCATTACAACATTAGCTACAATGTATGCGTATAACGGAATTGGCTTAATTTTTAGTAATGGTGTAAATATCTCTAATCTTCCTAAGGAATATGCGATTTTTGGCCAGGGAATTTTATGGGGTGTACCATTTCAATTAATAGCTGTATATTTGCCAGCTCTTTTGATTTTTTGGTATTTGATAAGCAGATCGGTCTATGGCTATCAATTATATTTAACAGGAACAAATGACTCGTCTGCAAGACTTTCCGGAATTAATACGGACAGAATTCGTTTGGCAGCTTATATGATAACAGGATTATTAAGTGGAATGGCTGGAATCATTGGAAGTTCTAGGCTGTTAACGGCTCGACCTGATGGCGGGGACATCCTTAATCTGCAGGCGATAACTATAGCGGTTCTTGGAGGAACAAGTATATTCGGAGGGCGAGGTACTGTAATAGGCACCTTTTTAGCAACCATTGTTATTACCATGATTTCCTACATTTATAATCTAGTTAACATCAATTCGGTAATTCAAACGGGAACAATTGGATTAATTCTAATTTTAGTAACATTAAGTCAAAATCGAATTAGTGAATGGGCAAAGCTTTTAAAAAAAATACCATCAAGAACATGAAAATTATCAGATTAAAGTCAGGGTAATTTAAAGTCTAAATTATCGTTCATTTTCTTATAATTCGCTTGTACCAGGGAGGTGTTTTAGTGAAAAGGAAGACTATTACTGGAACAGAATTAAATTGTTCTGTACTTTCACTTGGAAGTTTATATTTTGGCAGTAAGATTGATGAAGTGGACTCCTTTCGTTTATTAGATTCGTATTTCGATAGAGGTGGGAATTTTATTGATACTGCCCATTGTTATGCCAATTGGCTCCCGGTTGAATCAAGTATCAGTGAAAAAACGATTGGCAAATGGATGAAGCAAAGAAGAATTAGAAATCAAGTAGTAGTAGCAACAAAAGGTGCACATCCGAAATTTGAGTCTATGGATGTATCCCGAGTAAGACCGCAAGAGATTTTACAAGATTTGAATGAAAGTCTTCGCCATTTACAAGTTGATACGATTGACTTGTACTGGCTCCATCGAGATGACCCAACTTATCCTATCGAAGAGATATTAGGATTACTAAATGATCAGGTTAAGGCGGGGAAAATTCGATATTTTGGCTGTTCAAATTGGACAACAGAAAGGATTCGTCAAGCAACACAGTATGCTATAGACCATGGTATTCAGGGGTTTTGTGGGAATCAAATGATGTGGAGTCTCGCGGAAGTTGATCGAACAAAATTAGAAGATCATACATTAGTAACTATGGATGAAGATATGAAGCAATTCCATGAAAAGACACAGATGTCGGCTATTCCTTATTCTTCACAAGCTCAAGGAATGTTTACAAAGTGGGAAAATAAAGTTTATTCATTACATGATGAAAAAATTAATAGCATTTACCGTTCTCAAGAAAACTGGGAGCGATATGAGAGAGTACACAAGGTTAGTGAAGAACTCTCGTATTCTGTAACACAAGTTGTACTTGGATATTTACTATCACAATCTTTTAATACTTTTCCAATTATTGGATGCCGGTCACTGGAACAGCTGGAAGAAAGCTTAAAAGCCGTAGAGGTGAATTTAGATAATAGGCAACTTAGCTATTTAGAAAAGGGGGTGGTTTCTAGCATTTAAAAATTTAGGACAAATTAAACATGGTGATGAATGTTTTAATAATTATTATAAAAAAAATCTTGAAAATGATTATTACAATTTTGGGAGGAATAATATGTTTAAGTACAGTTTTTGTAATCTCGTTTGGTTTAAGGAAGAATTATCAAAAAGTGTCGATCGCTTGGCTCGATTTGGGTATGATGCAATTGATTTGTATGGGGAACCAAGTGCATATAAAAATGATGAGGTAAGACAAATACTTAAAAATAATGGTTTGGTAGTTTCTTCAATTTGCGCTCTTTATTCAAATGAGAGAGATTTGGCACACCCAGATCCAAAAGTTCGTAAAAATGCACAAGAATACGTAAAAAGTGTCATAGATATGGCAGCTGAAGTCGGGGCTTTAACCTTGGGGATTGCTCCAACAGCCTGCATGAAAACGGAACCATTAGCTAGTCCTGAAGATGAATTGAAATGGGCAGTGGAAGGGATTCAGCAAGCAGCAGAACTTGCTGAAACACATGGAATTAAGCTGGTCTTTGAAGCTTGGAACCGTTATGAACATTACTGGTTAAATCGTGTCGATCAATGCCTAGAGCTTATGAAACAGGTAGATCGTAAGAATGTAGGAGTCATGGGGGATGTTTTCCACATGAATATTGAAGAGACCTCAGTGGCCGATGCACTTAGGAATGCTGGAAGCAATCTATTAAATATCCACTTAGCTGATAGTAATCGAGCAGCTCCAGGTGTTGGTCATTTTGACTTCGTTCCAGTCATGCAGGCATTAAAAGATATTAATTATCAAGGATATGTATCGTATGAAATTCTACCAGCAGCAGCAAATCCATTTGGTGTACTTGAAAAAGGTGTTGGAGAAGAATGGCTTGATCAATATGCAGAACAATGTATTACTCATATTAAAAATATCGAGAAATCTCTATTACAGAACACTTTAACTATTTAATTACTAGGAGGTAGTTTAATCATGACTAAACAAAAAACATTAAAAATTGTACAAGTTGGTATTGGTGCTTGGGGATATAGCTGGATAAAGGTCATTCAAGAATCTTCTGAATGGGAATTAGCAGGGATCGTTGATCTAAATAGTGCATTATTGGAGAAGGCATGTGCGGAGTATGGAGTTGATCCAAATACAACTTTTACTAGTCTATCAGAAGCAATTGAAAAACTTGATGCAGATGCTGTTCTTGTTACGACTCCGCCTGAATATCATGCCCCTGTCGTCAATGAAGCACTTGAAAAAGGCTTAAATTGTATTGTTGAAAAACCTTTGGCAGATACCGTTGAAGCTGCAAAGAGTATGGTGGAAACGGCAGAACGCACAGGGAAGAAATTAATGATCAGCCAAAACTATCGTTTTAAAAGAGCTCCTCGTACTGTAAAGGAAGTTCTAAAATCAGGTGTTGTTGGAGAAGTAGGAAACGTATTTATCAATTTCCATAAAGCTCCTGTGTTCGAAGGATACAGAAGCGAAATGGATGAACCACTTTTAACTGATATGGCCATCCATCACTTCGATCAAATTAGAAGTATTTTGGGAGTAGAGCCAGTAAGTGTTACTGCGACAAGCTGGAATCCAAAATGGAGCTGGTTCAAAGGAAATGCTGTAACACAGGTTAGATTTGATATGTCCAACGGATCAAAAATTATTTATAACGGTAACTGGGTTTCTACAGGTTCTACCACGACTTGGGATGGGGATTGGAATATTCAAGGTGATGGTGGAGAAGTTTACTGGTCAAACAATAAAGTTGTTGTCCGTACGAACGATCTGTACAAAACTGTATTTATGAAGGGCGCAGTTGAAGTAAACGGCGAGCTTCACTATGATCTCGTGAATCTTCCATCCGAAGAAAGATTAGGCAGCTTATATGAGTTTGCTTCCGCAATCAAGGAGGATCGCCAGCCGGAAACATCTGGAGCAGACAATATGAATAGTATTGCCATGGTTTTGGGTGCTCTTCTTTCTGTGAAAACTGGAAGAACAGTGACGATTGATGAAGTGTTAGGCAAGCCTGCTTTAACAACTGTTTAATAGATGTGATTTTTAATATGAATAAAAAAGGAACGTAGAAGCTGCTTCCAAGTTCCTTTTTTATTTGTCTATTTTTTAATAAGAGTTTTTGAATGTAGAATGGTGGAGCGCCGCAGGGATTGGGCGAATGAAATTTTGTTAGAAGATCCTTCTCTGTTTATTGTAGAAGCAAGATCTGCGATTTATCATCCGGGCGGACATAATGAAGGATGGCCGGATGCTTTGAAAAACATGATGCATGTTATTTATGGCTTTCTAAGATCTTTAATACACATAGAAATGTGTCCATCTATTAGGCTTGTCCGTTTTCAAGCTCCTGCAATTACGGACAAATAAGTATAAATTCAACCTCCGACTAAAAGGAAGATATTAAAGGAACATTTTAATTGTAAATACATCTATAATTTATCTTTTCTTTTAAATTTTTAAAGCATCATCAACAGAAGGGGGTGAGTGTAATGTCGTATGTATTGTATATACCAAAAAAATATATTTTGCCGCAAGAGCTGGTTATGAAAATGGTTGATGCTGCTATAAGTAAGGCTAAAGAGCTGGATATAAAAATATGCATTGCAATTGTTGATGACGGCGGGAATTTATCAGGATTTATTAAAATGAATGGAGCTAACATTCTTCCAGCTCAAATCGCCCAAACTAAAGCTTATGCAGCACTTGGGTTTGGACTGCCTACAGCTGATTGGTATCCAATGATTAAAGATAATCCGGCTGTATTACATGGACTAGTACAAGCTGACAGAATGACCTTTTTAGGAGGAGGTTTACCCATTTTTATAGAAGGCGAATTGGTTGGTGGTATTGGTGTTTCTGGTGGTACATCAGAACAGGACATTGAATGTGCACAAACAGCTCTTCAAGTAGTCAAAGATCATTAAGACCAAATCGGTGATACCAATATGTTTCGATAAATTTACCCGACAATCCATTAAACTTCTAAAAGAAATCGTTGAAAACGTTAAAAAGTTATTATACACAGATGACTTGGGGATTGTATCGAGGGAATCTGATATAATCCCCATTGGGAAAAATGATTATTGAATTCAACGATTCTTTCTCTCCTAAAACTTAGGAGCCTTCAACCCTTTAATAACTTGTTTTTGCACTTCTAGGACTTTCTCTGTATCTATTATATGATCCAGGAAGTTTCCAAAATTTGATTCCTTTTGGGTAACAATAACAGACTCTGTACATTTTGATAGGATGCCTAATGCCCGAGGATTACGTAAAGGAATCATCTTAAGCGGAAGATTTTTTTCCATAATCTCATCTACATTCCATACTGCAGCATCAGCTTCCCCGCGCTGCAGCATGAGGGGTATTTGCATATAGCTGACTTCTATGAATTCAACAGACAAATCGCTAAACTCAGCTTGGGTAAGTGAGAGCTGATCAATGGAATCTTTGTCTACACATACTTTAATTCCATCAGTAAAAGTATTTTCCGTATTTTCAGGGACTAACACGACATGGTTGGATACATGGCTTCCGCTTCCGAAACCACACCAAATCTCCAGATCCGGATCTTCTGAGCATAGTTTCTCTCCTGAAAATCTGGAACAGACCATAAAGTCAGTCCGGTTGTCTTTCAAGGATTGTGACCTTGACAGGACCCCACGCATGAACGCCAGGGCAAAGGGGATGTTTTGTTCATTAAAAACATGCTTAAGGCCTGTAGCAAGGCCAGAAAAACGGTTAGTGTAAGGCAGTGCCATTGCTCCGAATACTACTTCTCGTCCGGTAGCCTGCCAAAGTATTGGGTAATTGATTTCTGCAATATGAGTACCCTTATGTCCTTTGGCAGCCAATCGTAATGCTCCCATATCCGACAGGATTTGGAATGCAGCTTGAATTGTGCCATTTCCTACACCGAACTGAATGGAGTAATCGGTAATCCGGGGGATCCTGTCTCCTTCCTGAAACTTTAAGAATTCTTTTGCTAACTCCGCGGCGATTGCACCTTGCTTACTAAAAAGATATTTTGGCAATTTGGTCAAATAAGTCCCTCCTCTATGAAAAGTATACAACATTTACGTTTTTCTTAATTATAGGGTAAGAATCCTATCACAGGAATATTTGCAAACCAAAAGAAACCTAATAATGTAGACGATGGAAATTACCTGGTCAAGTTATTCTAAGTATTGCTTGTTTGCTTGTTAATATTTTCCGATTCTATCATAACACATTAACCAATATCCTGAAAATTGTAAATAAAAATTCTGATTTTTTAAAAAGTTATATTGACTCAGTAAACAGAATACTGTAAATTGGTTATATACCAAATGGAAGCGTTTTTTAGTCTTGTGGATGATTGATCCGTCAGACAATCAACGTGACCAAAATTAAGGAGGGAAAAAGTATGGAACACACATGGCCTATTTTTGGGCTGGAGCCAATGGCAGCAAAAATCTTATTTTGTGTAGTGTTTGGTGCATTCAGTGCGTACCTGATGAACAAGTCGATCGCAACTTTTCATGATGGTTTACGTCCAGTTTTACCGGAATTTATTGAAGGGCGTATGGGACGTGCACAGCTGACTAGTATTTCTCTTGCCATCGGTATTGGGTTTGTATTAGGATGGGCTCCATTTACACTGACTACTGGACTTATTCTTGTTGGTCTTATTCTTTTACCTGTAGACTCGATCGGAGCCGCATCTCCTAAATGGTGGATTGCCCTAATTGGTGGCGGTGCCTGGGGCGCCTTAATCGCTAGTAGTCTTGGAGGAATACAAGCAGCTTCGAAAATGCTTCCAGTGGATATCCTCGGTGCGCTTGCCGCTCTTGCAACTCCATTGGTCTTCGCTTTTGTTGCCTTTCCTGTGGTTGCGGTTGGGTTTCAATTCGGATGGAAGAAAGGTTTTATTGCACTGACGGTGGCTGTTGCAGCACGCCAGCTCCTAAGCGCTTTTGGAACCTTTACCTTGATGGGAAGTAAGATTTCACTCAGCCCTGACGGTGCAGCGATGTTGTTTGGTATGGGTATGTTAATTGTATTTGCTATTCAAAAAGATAGAAAGATTAATAGAACTGTACAGGCAGAAGTTGCAGCAGCTGCTGCCGAAATGGACGGAGCAGGAGAAGGATTCTTTGGTGAGCGTTCAGCAAGAATATTTAAGAGTCTCCCATTACTTGCTATTCAAGGAGCAATCATAGCTTTCGGTATCAGGGCAGGAATCATAGCCTGGCAGCCAACGGATGTCATGTCTGCTGCGGCAGGAAAAATGACTGAGTCAGGAATTCTCTCGTTGGCACTTGCATTTGGTTTCGTACCTCTCATTGCTACAACGGCTCTGACAACAGGCGTTTACGGAACTGTTGGTCTCTGTTTTGCAGTTGCCGCTGGATATTTTTCTCCAAACCCATATGTGGCATTGATTGCTGGTGCCGTGGTTGCCAGCTTGGAAGTTCTTTTACTTCGCCAAATCGGTAAGCTTCTTGATCAATATCAGACATTGCGTGAATCTGCAGAAAGTCTTCGGCTTTCTATGGATAAAGTTGTGACTTACGCACTTTTAGCCGGATCGATGGTGGCAGGAAACCAATTAATTCCTGGAGGAACAGGTTACTTCTTAGTCGCAGGTTTGTTTGTATTAAATGAATTCTGCGGACAAAAGTTAATGCCAATGGCAGCGGCTCCTGCAGCAGCTATTATTACAGGTATCCTTGCGAACGTTTTCATGCTTTTAGGATGGATGTAGCTGTAAATAAGGGGAATCTGTATATGAGATCTCTGATTCCCTAATTGTTATTAAATGAAAGATTCATAGATTATCAAAATCAGGAGATCATTTTGAAGTTTTATCATTCTATTTAACTAAAAAGGAGTGAAATGTATGTCTGAAATCAAAAAAATCCGTATTATGAGCACTGGTTTCGCCAAACAGGCTATTGCTGATGCTGCTAAAAAAGCAGGCGGTGAACTTGTGGAAATAGAGATCCATTCTGATATGGCTGGAGCACGCAAGGTGAAGAGCGGGGAAGCAGATTATTACATCGGTTCTTGCTGGAGTGGTCATGGTGGAGCACTTAGCATTGCAATCGGCGTTCTGGGGTACAGCAATTGTACAATGGTGACGACAGCGTCAGGGCATCCGACACCAGAACAAATTAAGAATAAAGTAAAGGAGAAAGACTGGAAAGCCTTCGGAATTAACGCAGGTCATGCACCAACGGCCGTTCCTCACATCATTGATGCTCTGTTAGAGAAGAATGGATTAAAGTAGTGAAATTACTAAACTATTTTTCTTGAAAAAAAATTGATTAATAAATTCCAAACGATGATTCATTCATTATAGACAACAACACATTAATTATGGTCAAACCTTAGGGGGAGAATAGGATGTTTTTAAATATGACAGTGCAGCGGAATCCTGATCTGATCCGTACGGCAGCGCTGTTACATCGGGAAGGTGAGATACCTGCCAATACTTATGTACTCGATGTGGATGCTATTTACGAAAATGCAGCTGCTATTAGGGAAGTGGCCGATGAGTATGGTGCTTCTCTTTACCAAATGACGAAACAACACGGTCGAAATCCAATAGCGGCTCTTGCAGCGGAAGCCGCTGGTATTAAAGGAGCCGTATGTGTGGATGTGGATGAAGCCCGGGCTTTGGCCTATTACGGCGTTACGATTGGCCACGTAGGCCATCTGCAGCAGATTCCAGACCATTCGATTGCAGATGTGCTTTCTTATAAGCCGGAAGTGTTTACGTGCTTTTCAGTAGAGAAGGCGATTCGTGTTGGCCAAGAGGCAGTTCGGCTCGGAAGGGAACAACAGGTGTTGCTTCGGGTTCGTGCAAACGAAATTGAGCAAGACGATTTTCACCCAGCACAGGAAGGTGGCATCCGCCTCGCTGATCTGGAACAGGCCGTTCGAACTCTTGACGGGATTCCCGGAGTGCGTCTGGTTGGGGTGACGACACACCCAAATTTTCTTTACCAAGCAAGCAGTGGGAAAGTTACTCCTACAAAAAATTTCGATACGCTGCTCCAAGCTGCAGAAATCCTGCGTCGGTGCGAAGTGGATGTCATACAGGTGAATGCGCCTGGCGTAACGTGCTGTGCAACTATACCCGAGGCAGCTTCGCAAGGTGTCACACATGTGGAACCGGGCAGTGCCCTGATTGGGAATACTCCACTTCACGCTATCAAGGATCAGCCTGAAATCCCAGCCATGTGCTATGTAACGGAAGTCAGTCATTTAGTGGAGGACAGCGCTTTAACGATCGGCTACGGATTTTATCCGCGCTCCCACTTAAAGGAGGCACTGGTCGGTTCTAATCCGGAGGTGCTCTTGGAACAAAGGTATCCAGCCAGCAAATATCCTGCAGAGGCAATCGATTACTACGGAAAACTAACGATCCCGTCAAATAGCCGGAAGCCAAAGGTAGGAGATACAGTCGTATACGCCTTCCGCTCCCAGGTTTTTGTCAGCAATTCCTTTGTGGCGCCCCTAGTAGGCTTAAGTGAGGGTAAACCGAGATTGGCAGGATTGTGGAATTCCGTTGGATATCCTGTCGACCGTCAAGGCCGTCCCCTCCCGTTAGAAGAAGGGGAGAAGATGATTATTCAAGCAGGATATAATTTTTCAAATACCAAAACATTAAGCCGGTAAGAAAACTGTTCTACAGTGAAGAAGGAGAGAAAGAAATTTTATGAACAAGCAAGAAATTAATATAAATGTCGAACAGCAGTACCGTACTAGATACCTTGAAGATGTATTGACCCAACCTCAAGCCCTTCGGGGTCTTATTAAAGACAACGGCACAATACAAGTGTCTATGGACAAGTGGGGAGATGAATGGGAGGAAACAGGTAAACCACTGATTGTCTTCACGGGTATGGGGGCATCCCTTTTTGCGGCGGAAATCGCTCAGTCCTACTTATCACAGAACGGAGTATTCTCCCTTGTGTTACCAACGTCAGACTTAGTCGACCGTCTATCGAGTATTCCGAAGGATGCTTTTTTGATCGCCATCTCGCAATCAGGGGAAAGCATTGAGATGAGAGAGTTAGTGGATATACTAGGGCCGCGTCGCCTTTATGCCGTAACCCGAGTGCCGGTCAGTTTTCTTGCCCAATCTGCACATGATGTTGTTTTGCTGGATCTGCTTCCAGATTTGTCTGTGGCGATTAAAACTTATACAGGTACACTAAGCCTGCTCATGCTGTTTGCTGCACGGCTAGTAGAGGGTAAGGACAATAAAATGTCAGAACGTATCCTCCAAGCTGCAGATATCATCGAAGATCAGCTTCCAGCATGGGAAAGTGAGGCCGTAAATCTTGCGAACAAGATGGGACGTCCTAAGTATACAAGTTTTCTTGGCCGCG
Source organism: Neobacillus pocheonensis (assembly GCF_050477905.1). Lineage (NCBI taxonomy): Bacteria > Bacillati > Bacillota > Bacilli > Caryophanales > Bacillaceae > Neobacillus > Neobacillus pocheonensis. Next base: position 33,522 of record NZ_JBCNAD010000013.1, read on the forward strand.
GCATCGACCAATACTCGGCTAGGGGGGCAGCTCTGTTGTTTAAAGAAGGGGCTAAGCTTGCGGCAGAGGCCAGTTGCGGTGGTCAATTCCGTCATGGAGCAGTGGAGGTAGTTGACAGTGAGCATTTTACAATCTACTTTGTTCCTCCTAATACAGACCGACGTTATAAACGGGTTAAGGCTTCTGTGGAAGAACTCCTTAATTTGGCAGGCAGAGTAGTAACGGTTGGAACAAATGTGCCAATTCAACAAAATGAAAAATATTTATCCCATTTGTCCGTTCGCGATACAGAGGATCCAATTATAGCTGCCATTGCGGGAATCGTTCCTGTGCAGCTGCTGACTGCATATTTAGCTAAGCTAGCAGGATTGGAAGCTGGAGAATTCCGTAATACTACTCCCGTTATCAATCATGATGCATAAATGGCTCTGCATGAAATCGAGTGAAAAGCAATGAAAAAAAAGCACCAGCACGCATTTTTCAATGGTAAAGCTTTTTTGGCAAATATTCAAAGGCTAGTGATGGGAGTGAGGAAAATATGAAGGTGAAACTATCTCCTTCAATGGCGTGTGCCGATGTCAGTTCACTTGGCCAACAATTACTGGAATTGGCGGAGGCTGGCGCTGACTTGTTTCATTTCGATATTATGGATGGGCAGTTCGTGCCGAACTTCGGCTTCAGTATCGATATAATTCGAGCTCTTCGGCCGCTTACGCAGGTACCCTTTGAGGTGCACATGATGGTGGAAGATCCTGGGCGTTTCACAAGTGAAATCGTAAGGGCAGGGGCCGATATAGTTGTTGTACATGCAGAAGCCACTCGTCATTTGCACCGAACTTTACAAGAAATCCGTCATCATGGTGCGAAGGCAGGAGTGGCAATCAACCCGGCAACCCCATTGTCTTTCATTCAACATGTGCTGCCGTTGCTTGATGAGGTTGTCATTATGACGGTTAATCCAGGATTTGCGGGCCAGCCATTTGTACCTGAGGCAGTTCCAAAAATTACCGAACTGAAAGACATGATCAAATTTCAGCAGCACCATATTGACATTGAAGTGGATGGACACATCGGACCAAGTACAGTTTCAACACTCCTGGAAGCGGGAGCTAATGTATTCGTTTTAGGAACGGCGAGCATCTTTAAGTCTGGTTCCACTCCCGCCGAACTATTACCGAAATTTAGGAACATTATGGAGAAAACAGCTGCTGAAATAGTATGAGAGGGTACGGTGGAGTTACTAGGCATATGAATTTCTTCATCATGTATAAATTTGGTCACTAGATTTAAAACAATTTTTTTCTCATTATTCGAAGCTTCTTTTAGGCCATTGTATCTGATTCAATGGCCTATAATTATTAGCTATATTATCCGATGGAGGTTTGTAAATGGATAGAGTTGAGTTAAAAGAAAGGTTGGAACTGTTATTACCTGCTGGCGTCATTTCAGAAAAGGCCGCGGATATTACTACTAGGGCATTTGAAAACTTAGCATCCATTATGAATAAGACAGACATTTTACAAAGTGAGATGCTATTCACTCATCTTCCTTCCGCTCTTACACGATTGGAAAAAGGAGAGAAAATAGAAGGGCCTCCCGAAGCGTTTTTGGACGAAGTGAAAGAAGCGGGTTTTATGGATTTGGTCGAAAAAGAAATTAATTTTATTGAAAAAGAATTTGAGATGATTTTACCTATTGAAGAAAAGAACTATTTACTTCTCCATTACACATCCGTTTTTCAACAAAACTTGATTGGCACTAAAGCCTAATAAAACCGAGGCTCGAGGCTTGATGATTGCAAGTAATCGCCTCCCATGGTTATCCAGGTAATTCGCAATTAGGAGGATTTTAAATGAGCAATAAAATAAGAACAGTCACTGGCGATCTAACTCCGAAACAGTTTGGAGAAACGATGATCCATGAACATGTGGTATTAGACCTGTCTCATATTAGACAGGATGATGACCCAATCCTTGCAAATTCAGAAATGTTAGACAGGGAACTGGAGCGCCTAAAGGCTTCTGGCTGCGGTGGTATTGTCGAGGTCACAAACCACGGAATGGGTAGAGATGTGAAATCCTTACGTGATATTTCATTAAAACACCATATACCGATCGTTGCGGCTACAGGATATTACATAGAAAAATATTATCCTTCGGAAGTGTTTGAAAAAAGTGAAGATGAGATCGTGGAACTATTTGTTTCCGAAATAACGGATGGGGTTGGAAATTCGGACATTCGTGCTGGAATTATTTCAGAAATTGGAAGCAGCTTACATGAAATGACGAAAACAGAGGAAAAAGTGTTCCGGGCAGCCTGCCGGGCACAAATAAAAACAGGAGCACCTTTAAGCACCCATTGCGAGATGGGAACGATGGGTTCGGCGCAATTAAAAATTTTTAAGGAATTGGGTGCAGACCTTTCCAAAATATCTATAGGCCATCAAGATTTGAACGGGAACCGTGAAGAATATGAACATTTACTAAATTCCGGAGTCTATATCCAATTCGATACCATTGGAAAAAATACCTATCGTCCTGAGGAAGAACGATTATCCGATTTGCTTTATTTATTGGATAAAGGGTACGTAAAACAGTTAATGCTCTCATGTGATATTACAAAAAAATCTTATTTAAAAGTAAATGGTGGATTCGGATATGAATATTTATTCACTCACTTTATCCCAGTTTTAAAAGAAAAGGGGACCTCACAAGAGGAAATAACAACGATGATGGTCGATAATCCACGAAGGTTCTTATCTTTTTAGAGAAAGGATGTGTTAAAAATGAGGAAAAGGGCGATTGTATTAATTCTTGACAGCCTTGGTGTTGGCTATATGGAGGATGCCAAGAATATCCGGCCGAGGGATGTCGGTGCCAATACTTTCTACCATATTCTTGATCAAGCAAAAGAAATGGTCATCCCACAGTTTGAAAGATTGGGGGTGAAAAACATTGTGAATCATCCCCGCTTAGAGAAAAATGGCGGTTTTGCCAGTTATGGAAAGATAAACTTGAAACACTTTGGTGCTGATAGTTTCCAAGGCCATAACGAAATTATGGGAACAGACCCTAAAATTCCGTATACAATGTGTATCTCATCGGTGATCGATGAACTGAGAAAAGCCCTGGAATTCGAAGGATATCGGACTGAAATACCTAATCCTGAATTGCCGTATTTGCTGGTAAATGACTTAGTGATTGTAGCCAATAATATCGAAACCGACTTCGGACAGATTTATAATGTTACGGCTCCACTGGACTACATTTCATTTAATGAGGTTTTAAAAATTGGGAAAATCGTCAGAGCCAATGTGAAAGTCAACCGCGTGATCGCACTTGGCGGAGAAAATATTACTCCTCAGCAGCTTCAAGACTCCATTGAAAGGCGTAAAGACGGATTAGTTGGCTTAAACTCACCAAAATCGGGTGTTTATAAACAGGGTTATCAATGCCGTCATTTAGGATACGGCATCAATCCTGAGACTCAGGCAGCAAACATTTTGGTTCAAAAAGGCATAGATGTCACGTTAATCGGGAAAATGCAAGATGTCATTGATTGCGACGAAGCAACGAAAATTCCCGCAGTGGAAACGGATCTTGTTATGAATAGTGTGCTCGAAAGTATGGATCAGATGAATGAAGGATTGATTGCGGCAACGGTACAAGAAACCGATATTGCCGGACATTCACAAGATGTAGACCTTTATGCACAAAAAATCATGTTAGTCGATCAATATTTGAGTGTTTTGTTAGAAAAAATGACAGAGGAAGATTTACTGATCGTGAGTGCCGACCATGGTAATGACCCTACAATTGGACATAGCCAGCATACAAGAGAAAAAGCCCTATTGCTTGTATACGGAAAAAAATTCCGGCCAACAAATTTGGGTGAACGTGAAACCCTTTCAGATATTGCGGCAACAGTAACTGACTTTTTTGGAGCCAAGTCCCCAGAAAACGGAAAAAGCTTCTATCGACTATTACAGGTGCCTAGTAAAGTAAATAGGTCAAATAAATAGAAAAAGGCCACCGTTTTCATTGTAAAATGGAAGTACCTATCACAAAACTTCCGATATTCCCAAGGAGATGAAAACGATGGCATCTTCATTATTTAACCATATTCAAGGTAGCAAAAGGAGTCGATGGGCAGAGTTTGTAAGAGAGACTGGGACAGAAAATCTAATGTTGGTTGCGATCGATGCTGCAAAGTTTACACAAAAAGCACTGATTTGTACGATTTATGGGGACATTTTAGTGAAGCCCTTTGAGTTTGATGCGTCCATGACAGGTTTTAAATACCTTAAAAAGGTAATTCACACCGAAAAAGAAGTGAACGGACTTAAGGAAGTAGTGGTTGGGATTGAGACTACGGGTCATTTTTACGAGGATCTTGTTCGCCGATGCCAGTCAAATGGCTTCCATGTTCGAACTCTGAATGCAGTTAATACAGCCCAGGAAAGACAAGCCCTATTAAATTGGTCTAAGACAGATAACCTGGATTTAATGGCGATTGTTCAATAAATGAGCACGGCCGGGGGACATCTAATGAGTTAGCGTCAGGTTAGGTGATATTCAAAAACCCTACAAAAACAGTTCTTACAAACGAAAAAAACCAAGAAGACTTTGTGTTGTTGTTAAACTAAAGTTCACGGAAACAGAATGTTAAGATAAATGGGAGAGCATATGACTTATTATCGGATAAAATGATTGAAGAAAAAGTAATAGTTGAACCTTTTGGGGTTATGATATTAATCATATAAGTAAAGAAGTACTTGTTTACAATAATGTGTAATAAAATTAAAAGGACCAAGTAGTATAATAACTATGAGGTCCTTTATATTGAATGAAAGATTATATATATACGGTGATAAAAGCCTTAAAGAAAAATCTAGTATATAGACTTAAGTTGGAGATTAAAGACCTTATTTAATGCCAAAATTACCCCATCCTGATCATTATCCTCTGTAACAAAATCGGCTTTTTCTTTTACGCAATCAGGCGCATTCCCCATAGCAATGCCAAGTCCCGCCGCTTCTAACATCCCAATGTCATTTGCGCCGTTCCCAATCGTTACGACTTCTTCAGGGGATATTCCCAGGTGGGTGATGACCGGTAAAATCCCGGTCCATTTTGATCCCTTCGGAAATACTTCCAAGCGATCTCCTTCATCAAAAGGCGCTGCAGCATCCTTTGCTGTTTTCTGTAAAATGGCCCGCTGCATCTGGTTTACATAAAGTACTAACCGATGTGCATCACGATTTGTATCGTTTAATTCGGAAAGCTCCGCTTCTGGGAGCAAGTACTCGATTCCTTTTGCCGGACGATTAGAACAGGATGATCTGTAAGAGAAATGGATATAAGTATTACCCAATTCTTCCGTTGCGCTGCATAACTGATAGGCAAGGGCAGCAGGTATTTTCTCATCATGTATGATTTCTCCATTAATAAGAGAAAAACCGCCATTATAAGTGACGAAAATGGAAGTTCCGAGCTGCTCTCCATATTTTTTAGCACCATCATAAGATCGGCCTGTCGCTAATCCAACAATGATTCCCTTTTGCTGAAGTTGCTTTACGGTTTGCACCAGCTTCAAACTTAATTCTTCTTTGGAGTCCAGGATCGTTCCATCTATATCAAGAAACACTATGCGATACATCTTTTCACCTCGACGATCATATTTTTATTTCATACTCTATAATAATACAATATACTGATTTTTGTATATTAAAAAATACATTAAGTAAAAGATACAATAACTAGAAAAAATTTCTTTTAGAAAAGTATTGTAAACGGTTTAAATAGATGTTACATTATGAGTGTCGAAAGTACAGAAAATTGTACATTCACATTTAACACAACAACACCTTTCAAAACGCATTGAGCGATTTTATTTTTGCTAAATTATACAAAATACTGTACATTGAACGGATGGTGATCGATGGACCAGCTAGAAAACCTTTTTACGAAAAAGGGCATCATATTACAAAAGGTCGCCGAAGATCTATTATTCATTGAAGTGAATGAGCGTTTGCCGAAAGTTGGCGATTTTGCCGTTAAGTATCAAGTAGGTCGTGGCACTATTCAAGCTGTGTTAAAAAAATTAGAGGATGAAAGCTGTATTCGGTTAGAAGCAAGAGGACATCTTGGGACTTTCTTGCGAAACAAAAATATATCTAACTTATTAAGGTTTTCGGGGGCAAATCAAATTACCGGCGTCATGCCGCTTCCCTATTCCAAAAAGTATGAGGGACTCGCGACAGGAATTACGTCGCAGTTTGAACAATTAGGCATTTCTCTCAATATTGCGTTTATGAGGGGATCAAAACCAAGGCTTAATGGCGTTAAGGATGGGAGATATGATTTTGCGCTAGTATCCAAATTTTCAGCAATAGAAGAAATGAAAAAAGATCGTTCATTAAAAATTGCGTTAGAATTTGGCTCAAAGACCTATGTATCTGAACATGCCGTCATTTTTTCCGACCCGGACAAGAAAAACATTAGGGACGGAATGAAAGTTGGAATTGACAGTTTCTCGACCGACCAACAAATCCTGACAAATGCAGAAGTTCAGGGTTTAAACAACATTGAGTACCTTGAATTCAACTATATGCATTTACTTCAGCATTTAAAGGCACAAACGGTGGATGCGATGATTTGGAACGTGGATGAAATTGACCATTCGACATACAATATTCAGCCGCTGACCTCACCACTTGCGATTCAGTTTGAAAAACAGATGAATGAAGCGGTTTGCGTCATCCATTCGGAAAACCGAAAGATGGAATACATTCTTCACCTTCTATCTCTAACAAGAATAGTAGAAACGCAAAAGCAGGTCGTAAAAGGTGATGTCATTCCTAAATACTAATTTTTTTCACTCAATATACAAAAAATTGTACCTTAGTGGAGGTGGTTGTTTTCCATACTAATATTGGCAGATTCACTTATTCCAGGTTAAAAAAACTTTAAATCCACAAACTAATCGTAATCATATGGCTCAATATACAGTTTTCGATATATTGATATTCTGAAGAAGCAAAGGGAGGCATTAATAATAATGGATGCTACTTTAAAAGAGAGAATCGATCTTTTGCATGATACAAACCAAATCAATGATGAAATTTATAATCGGCTGCCTCATTTAATGGAAGAAGTTGAAAACTTCCTTGATGTAAAACTAACGGAAGAAAATGCCGGTTCTTTTACGAGCCACATTTCAGTGGCATTACAGAGAATTTCCAAAAACGAGCCTGTCACAGACATAGCGAGTGAATTGGAAACGCTTATCCGAGAAAACCCGGAATATTATCAATTTGCTAAAAATTTATTGAAAAATGACGAAACAAATATTGATGCTGAAGCAGCATTTATCACTTTATATTTCTGTTTGTTAACTGGAAAGGAGAATGCGTAATGTTACGAATCGTTGTTGGAGGTCTTAAAAAGGACGTTATTGAAAGAAGTGCAAAAACAGCAGGTGGAGAGAATGTAGTAGTAACTGTTACTTCCGATTTTGATGCAGCCAAAAAAGTGAAAGCTGGAGATGCTGACTATTATTTAGGTGCATGCAACAGCGGCGGCGGTGCAGCCCTTTCGGTTGCAATCGGTATTCTTGGCTATGGCAAATGTTCAACAGTTGCCAAAAACGGAAAAAAGCCAAATCCGCAAGAAATTGAAAAGTTGGTTCAGGACGGAAAAATCGCTTTTGGTATGGCTGTAGAGAGCATAGAAGAAGCTGTACCAGTAATTGTGAATAGCTTGCTTAAAAAACATAACCTTTGATAGGAGCTGGGGAAATGGATATCTTTCAAAACTTATCGTTCTTTGAAATAGCAGTTGTGGTTTTGCTGACTGCGTTGACTGGGTTAGCTGCTCATTTGGGAAAGGCGGTATTCCACGACGGAATTCGCCCGATCCTTCCCGAGTTTTTAGAAGGGCGAATGAAGCGTACCGAATTGGCTTCAATCTCCTTCGGTTTAAGTATCGGATTTATCGTGTCTGTCGGGATTTCGTTTGCCGTATCCTTTAAGATGCTAAACCCATGGCTGCTTTTCCTGCCAACGGATATTTTAGGGGTTATGGCAGCTAGCTGGTGGATGGCGGCAGGTCTTGGAGCTGTGTGGGGAGTTGTCGCGTTATTTGGACTTACAAGCGTTCAGACAGCTTTTTCCTTACTGCCAATTGATTTACTTGGCTCCTTAGGGGAATTATCCACACCAGTTCTTGTTGCATTTACGGCGTTTCCGATTATCGCGATTTTATATCAATTTGGCTGGGTAAGGGCCTTGTTTTCTGGCCTTGCAGCATTGGTTGTCCGTCAATTGCTTCCAATTGTCGGCGGCGTTTGGACGGATAAGGCAAATGCAAATTTGAAAGAAGCAAGTGAAATAGCTGGCGTTACATTCCCTGATAAGGCTGACTTCGCTGGTAAAGTGAAGGCGCTGAAGGACGCAGCTGAAAATAATCCACACGTACAAGATTTAATTTCACAAGCAACCAATAACTTTTCGTTGGGAAGTACAATTTCTGGTTTTACGATGCAAATTGCCGTATTGATGTTAATGGGTATGATTCTATTAATTATCTTTGCCGTCATGAAAGACGTGAAAAGTAAGGCTGAAATTACGGTCGATACAGAAGAAGAGAACATCTTTGAAGCACGTACGAAAAGGATTTATAAAGGTCTGCCAATCTTAGCAGCGATTGGTGCTTTACTTGCCGTTGCTACTAATCTCGGATTAATGAATGGTTCTGAGGTTGATGGTCCAATTCTGCAGCAAGCTTGGGCAGCAACTGGTGCTGAGCGAAGCAATCTTCTTCACAGTGCAGCGATTGCTGACATTATCAGGGGTATCAGTTTCATTCCATTGATTGCGACCACTGCTCTTGCAACTGGTGTTTATGGTGTTGTTGGTTTAACCTTTGTTTTTCCTATTGGTCTATTATTACCGAATCCAATTCTAGCTGGTATTGTCGGTGCACTGTGGGTTTGCTTAGAGGTTATTGCTCTTCGCGGAATCGGCCGTTTCTTACAGCGCTTTCCGTCATTGCGTGAAGCGTCCGATAATATTCGTTCATCCATGAACTCTATGATTGAATTGGCCTTATTTATCGGTGGAGCTTTCGCGGCGATGAAAATGGCACCAGATGCAGTTGGTTTATCGTTAACCGTTTATATTCTATTATTCGCTGCAAACGAAGGTCTCGGCCGTCCAGTTATGAAACTTGCAGCAGGTCCAGTAGCGATTATTTTAACAGGTATTATTCTGAACTTATTATATTTTCTTCATCTAATCTAAAACTTGAAAGGTAGGATTATCCTACCTTTCGCTATGGAGGTCCTTACGTTGAAAGTACATTCAGTTACAGGAACAGTAGATCCCAAGCTCGTCCAGAAGACCATGATTCATGAACATCTTGTGTTTGATCTTTCCGGGGTGCGCCAGGAAGTAGATAAGGATTCAAAACTCGAAGACACTCCAATTCTGGATCAGGAAATCCAATTGATTAAGGATTCAGGCTGCAACACGATCGTAGAGGTTTCCAATATGGGTATGGGCAGAGATGCAAAGGCACTTTATCACATTGCCAAAAAGCATGACTTAGTCATTGTGGCTTCCACAGGTTTTTATAAAGAATCCGTTTATCCTGCCTTTGTTTTTGAAAAATCCGCTGAAGAGCTGGCTGATATGATGATCCGCGAAATTACAGAGGGCATGGATGACACGGATATCAAAGCAGGTCTCATCTCTGAAATCGGCAGCAGCTTGAACGAAATCACTCCAACTGAACAAAAAGTATTTCAAGCTTCCATTATGGCCCATAAGATGACAGGGGCACCAATCAGCACACATTGTGAAATTGGAACGATGGGAAAAGGACAGCTGGAGATTTTCCAAAGAAATGAAGTCAATCTAAAACAGATTTCTTTCGGCCACCAGGATTTAAACACTGATCTGGAGGAACAATTGCTTCTATTGCAAAGCGGGGCATATATCCAATTTGATACCATCGGCAAAAACAGCTACCGAAAAGATTCTGATAAGGTTGATAACCTCCTTGTATTACTGGACCGCGGCTATCAGGATCAAATTATGCTATCTTGTGATATTACAAGAAACTCTCATTTGAAGGCTAACGGCGGACATGGTTATAACCATTTATTTGAAAGCTTCATTCCCGCGCTGTTAAAAAGCGGCGTGACAAATGAAATCATTGAAAAAATGCTCATTCATAACCCACGTAAATTTTTAGCATTTTAAAATGTTACGAATTATGAGAAGGAAGGGCAGGAAATGAGTCTTAAATATGAACGTTCTATTTTGAAGAATATGACGTTAGAAGAAGCAAAAAAGCTGCAGTTTCGGCTCTTGGATGAAGTAACGAAAGAGTTTTCGAATAATGAATTCTTTCAAATTGGCGATGTCGGTCTTCATCCTGACTATCACCGGCCGCTGACCACTGCAAGAGTCGAAAAGGTTATTTCCAATACCTTTGGTGCAGACGCTTGTGCTTTAGTGCGCGGGAGCGGGACAGGCGCGATCCGGGCGATACTAAGTGTATTGCTTGAACCAGGTGATCAATGTATCGTTCATTCGGCTCCAATGTATACGACAACAAAAGAAACATTTCGCTTGATGGGTTTAAAACAAAACAAAGTCAATTTTAATGATAAGCAAGCACTTGTAACATCGTTAGAAGCTGATAAAGAATCCAAGGTTTTTTATGTTCAGCACTCACGACAGCAGCCTGTCGATGAGTATGACTTAAAGGAAATCATCTCCTTGGTAAAAGAGTTGCGTCCTGACTTAGCGATTGTCGTGGATGACAATTATTGTGCGATGAAAACCCAGTTTATCGGTACGCAGTTAGGGGCGGACTTCTCCACTTTTTCTGGCTTTAAATTGTTAGGGCCAGAAGGGATTGGTGTGATTTTAGGCAAAAAGGACACAATTCAGCGGCTTCACCAGCGAAACTACTCCGGTGGAGGGCAAGTACAAGGTTTTGAGGCGCATGAACTGCTTCGAAGCTTGGCGTTTGCTCCTGTTATGATTGCCATCCAAAATGAGCAGGTTGAGGAATTGTGTTCCCGAATCCATCATGGCGAATTAGAAGGCATTAAAGATGCCTATATCACTAATTCACAATCCAAGAACGTGATCATTGAATTCGAGAAGCCAATTGCCGTTCAAGTAATTGAGCTTGCCTCCAAATATGGAGCAGCCACTTACCCGGTCGGTGCTGAATCACGTTATGAATTGATTCCAATGATTTACCGAGTATCTGGGAGCTTTCTTGAAAGCAGACCAGAACTGAAAATGCATGGGGTTCGAGTAAATCCTATGAAATCTTCTGCAACTACTGTGATAAGAATTTTACAAAATGTACTAGAAGAAATCTCTAGGGGGTGAATTGCCCATGTTTATCAATATGACAAAAAAACGAAATCCTGGACTCATCCAAGCGGCGGTAAAACTTCATCAGGAAGGAAAAATACCTGCCAATACGTATGTGATTGACGTGGATTCGTTGGAAGATAACGTAAGAAAACTTAGTCAAACTGCAAAAGAGCATGGACTTAATTTGTATTATATGTCAAAGCAAATCGGAAGAAGCGGATTTGTGGGCAAGATCATCGAGCAAAGTGGCATCGAGCGGGCTGTTGCCGTGGATATAGATGAAGCATTTGAACTTAAAAAACAAGATTGTCATATTGGCAATATTGGTCACATTGTTCAGCCAGGCAAATCCCAATGGGAAGAAGTATTGACAAAATTACAGCCGGAGGTTGTTACTCTTTTTTCAGTAGAAAAAGGTAGACAGCTTTCAGAGGCAGCTGAAAAATTGGGCCTAGTTCAGGATGTCATTCTGAGGGTGATTAGACAATCTGATATGGTTTATCCAGGTCAATTTGGCGGCTTCCTATTGGATCAGCTTGAAGATAGCTTGGACGAGCTGCTGCAGCTTAAAGGAATCCGTGTAATTGGAATTACAAGTTTTCCTGTACTGCAAATAAATGGAGAAAAAAATAATTTTGATTTTACCTCCAATATGGAAACGATCCAGCTGGCACGTAAAATCCTTGAAAATAAAGGAATTACCGTGACCCATGTGAATGCTCCAAGTGCGACAAGCTGCCACACGATACCAATGCTGAAAGAGTATGGTGTGACACATGGAGAACCAGGACATGCGCTAACTGGCACGACGCCATTACATGCCTACAAAGAGGATTTGCCAGAAGTGCCAGCCATGGTGTATGTATCGGAAATTTCCCATATGGATGAAAAACATGCGTACACGATTGCAGGCGGATTTTATCCGCGTTCCAATATGGAAAATGCACTATACGGAAGTAACGGAACAGAAACTTTGGAGCAACCCGCAAAAGTGGACTGTGTGTCACCTGAAAATATTGATTATTATGGATGTCTTAAGCGTGAGAAAAATATGAAGGTTGCGGATACAGTTGTTTACGCGTTTCGTACACAAATATTCGTAACCAGAGCCCATGTTGCCTTTGTTCGAAATGTGAATTCCGAACAGCCAGAGCTCATTTATTTTCAAAGAAGGGGGAATTAAGGTATGAGTAAAATCACGTTACTAGTGTTGGATGGATTTGGGGTCGGGGCAATGGAAGACTGCAAGGAACTAAAGATGGAGGACATCAATGCCCATACGTATAAACACATCAGAGAGAGCGTTGATTTAAATATTCCTACTTTGTATGACCTGGGATTGGGAAAAATCGTCGATCAGGCAGGGACTCCAACTGCTGCTTACGGAAAAAGCAACTTGGCCCATCCTGGTGCCGATACCTTTATGGGCCATCAGGAACTGATGGGAAGCAGACCGCAGGTTTCCAAAAAACGTTTAATGAAGGATATCAGAAATACCCTTAAACAGGCATTAGAAGAACAAGGATACACTGTGACCAATCCAATTGAAGAGTCTACTATTTTACTAGTGAATGGTGCCGTGGTGATTGGTGACAATCTCGAGTCTCAGCTTGGCAATATTATTAACGTTGTCGGGGATTTGAGACAGTTATCGTTCGAGGAAGTTATTAAAATAGGTAAAGTGGTACGGGCAAATGTCGATACAAGCCGCGTGATTATTTTTGGCAATGAAAAGTCTGATATCGAAACGATTCTTTCTGTTGTGAAAGAGAAACATCCTGGGCAATGGGGTGTGGATGCTCCGAAAGCGAATGTTTATGGAGAGGGATACCGGGTACTTCATTTAGGGTACGGAGTCGAATTTGAGAAGCAATTTGCGCATATTGCCGAGTTAAATGAGATTCCTGTTTATCGGATTGGTAAAACAGCGGATGTGATTCAAGCAAATGGATACAGTGATCCAGTTGTGAATACAAAGGATGTTCTTGAAACCTATGCCAAGCTTTATCGCGAAAGTGAAGAAAATGCCGTCTTCTTGGTGAATGTACAGGAAACAGACCTTGCTGGTCATAAAGAGGACAGCGAGTGGTATAAAGAAGTATTAGAAACATCGGACGCGTTTTTAGCATCCTTCATTCCGGAATTAGGCGAAGGAGATGTGCTGATCATTACGGCTGACCATGGGAACGATCCAACCATCGGCCATTCAAATCACACAAGAGAACAAACGCCTATCTTGGTTGTCGGCCAACATGTGAAGCCGGTTTCCATTGGTACTAGAGAGACAATGGCAGATATCGCAGCAACGATGGCGGAATTTGTCGGAATTGAAAGGCCGGAGTTCGGCGAAAGCTTTTTAAACGAGATCTTGTAAATTTTTAAGAGTTTTATCTTTTTAACGAGAGGAGTGAAGATATGAAACTAGTTAAAGTTCGCGATCATGAAGAAATGAGTGCATTTGCGGCCAAATTTATTCTTGATAAAATAAAGTCTAACAAAAAAGTGGCACTTGGCCTGGCAACAGGAGGCACTCCCGTTCGAACGTATGAAATGTTGATCGAGGATTATCAAAAAAATTATACTTCTTATCAGAATGTGTTTACGTACAATTTGGACGAGTATGAAGGAATTGCACCGGATGACCCAAACAGTTATCATGCCTTTATGTTTAAACATTTATTTGATCATATCAACATTCCCAAGAAAAATGTTCATATTCCAAATGGACTTTCGAATGATATTTTACTGGAAGCCATAAACTATGAAGCGATGATTGATGAAATTGGCGGCGTGGATTTGCAGCTATTAGGGATTGGCCAAAACGGACATATTGGCTTTAACGAACCAGGCACCCCGTTCGACAGGGAAACACATGTCGTCACCTTAACGGAATCGACCCGAAAGGCCAACTCCCGCTATTTTGAAAGTAACGATCAGGTTCCAAAGAAAGCTATTACGATGGGGATCGCCACGATTTTAAAAAGCAAGGAAATTTTGCTGCTCGCTTCAGGAGAATCAAAAGCTAAAGCGATTTGCCGGATGTTTACTGGCGAACCTGGTACGGACTGTCCTGCTTCGGTTTTAAAAAATCATCCAAATGTAGTGGTGGTCGCAGATGAAAAGGCTGTTTCTAAATTAGAAGCGACAATGAATGTTGAGCTTTTACTAAGATAATGAAGAACATAATAGAAGAAGTCGTGGTCTATTATTAGATGCGGCTTCTTTTGCTACATAAATATGTAATTAATTGATCAATTGAGCGATTTCGGGTTAAATCCTGCCATGATTTAAAAAATGCACTTTACGACAAAGGTGAAAATTGTTATATTCAAGATACTGAATATAGTATTTTGAAATCAAAGGCAGATGAAAATGAAATGTGGGAAAACTTGTATTCTAAAAATGGATTAGCCGCAAAAAAAATAGCCTTAGAGCTATTAGAAATTCAAAACGGTCAAAAAATTCCTACAGTCACAGATTTTTGTGAAAGTCTTGAATTAGGGCGAGGGACAGTCCAGGGTGCGATCAAACTGCTTGAAATGTTAGGAGCTATTGAATTAGAAGCAAGAGGCCATTTAGGGACTTTTTTGTTAAATAAGGATGTAAGCGTTTTATTGGATATTTCCGGCACTGGCCCTTTGGTTGGAGCAATGCCCTTGCCATATTCGAAAAAATATGAAGGATTGGCTACAGGTATTGTAGATGGCTTTAATTATCTTAACAAGCGAATTAGTTTGGCTTATATGCGAGGAGCAAGTAATCGCCTGGAGGCTCTCAAAACACGACGTTATGATTTTGCGATTGTTTCACGGCTGGCTGCCGAGGAGAGTATTAAATCTCATAAAGGTCTGGAAATTGTTAAATCATTCGGAGCTGGTACTTACGTATCTGAACATAAGATTTTCTTGACGGATCCAACGAAGACCAAAATTGAGTCTGGTATGAGAATTGGAATTGACCGCTTGTCACCTGATCAATCCACTATCACACTCCTTGAATGCGAAGGGCTTGATGTGAAATTTGTTGATTTAAACTATATGCAGCTATTTCAAATGTTAAAAGAAAACCAAATTGACGCAGCGGTTTGGAATATTGACGAAGTTCGCTCAGTTGAGACTTTTTATACTGTAGACTTTCAATCAGAAGAAGCAAAAAAGTTAACAAGGTTAACTTCTGAAGCGACAATTGTTGTCGAAGCCGGCAGAATTGAAGTGAAGAAACAAATTTCTTTACTAAACAAAGAAATTGTTCTAAATGTACAAAGAATGGTGGAAGCAGGCGAAAGGTTTCCCCAATATTAAATAGTTAGTGACTATGAGTGTTGGTTAATGAAAATAGTAAATGAAATTCAGAAGGCTTCCCCTTAATGATTTTTTAACAAAAGGTGAGAACTTTCTGACTTCTATAATACTAAATACTGTATTTTGGAGGTTCATAAATGAATAAAAAAGAATTAATGGAACGATTATCCATTCTTCAACAATCGGATTCGATTACCGCTCAAGCTGCAAAGGTAACAGAAAAGGCTTTTGATTATTTAAGAATCACACTTTGTAAAGACGACATCGAACAAGGTGAAATGCTGTTTACCCATCTTCCTTTCGCGATGACGAGGCTGTCAGCAGGGGAGATCATTGAAGGACCATCTGAAGCCATTATTAATGAAGCAAAAAGTACAAGATATGCAGAAAGAATCAATACAGAAATTTTTTATTTAGAAACACAGTGGGGAAAGGAATTACCTCAAGCTGAAAAAGACTATTTATTTATTCATTATAGTTTGATCTATCAGGTGAATTTAGGGGGTGAATCGAAATGACTTGCTAAATAATATTTTAAATGAACTGAAAATTAAATCTACTGAAATAAAGGAGTGTTTTTCATGATTAAATTTGCAATTGGCGGCCAGCTAAACAAAATGGAAATTAAAGAACTTGTTGAAAGAGAAGGCGGTGAAGAGTTTAGTGCAGTCATATTCAGCGATACTGAAGCTGCATTGAAAGTGAAAACGGGTGAATTTGATTATTATCTCGGGGCATGTCAAAGCGGGGCTGGCGGGGCCTTGGGAATGGCTTATGGAATTTTGGGAAGAGATAAATGCGCAACGATAGCCATGGCAGGCAGAGCTCCAAAAGAACTGCAGGTTAGTGATTCCATTACTAGAGGGGCAAAAGCATTTGGATTTACTGCTGACCAAGCCGCAGCCTCCGTTTCGCTGTTAGTAAAATTATTATCAGGCAAATAAAACAAGTCATGCTTAGAGAAAGATAGACAACGCTTTAAAAGAAAAAAATACTAGGGGGGTAAGGTAATGGAAACAAAAGAGATTATTAAATTAATCATTTTTGCAATTATGAGCGGGTATGCGACATTTTTGGCCAATCGCGCCATCGCTGTTTATCACGATGGACTTAGACCGATTTTACCTGAATACTTAAATGGCAATATGTCGAGGCGTGAACTGGCGGGTGTTTCTTTTGCTATTAGTATTGGATTTATTACGGGTTTTGCGATGCCTATAACCATAGCATCGGGAATTATTGTTATTCATATCGTACTTTTGTCAGCAGATATCATTGGAACTTCTATTAAAAATACATTTATTTCCGTATTTATTGGTGTGATTTATGGGGCCGTAGTCCCACTTACTTTAAATGCTATTATTAAAGGTTTTAAATATCTTCCAATAAACTTTTTAGATGCTTTGGCCTCTGTTGGCGATCCGATTATTTACGCTTTCGTTGCTTTTCCTTCGATAGCAGTTGGATATCAGTTCGGTAAAGGAAAAGGGTTAATCACATTTTTGCTGTCTGCACTAGGCTGGATTATTACGGAAAGAATTAATCCCATCCATATTGCGGGTGAAAAAGTTTTCTTAAGCACACAGGGTATTGCGATGTTAGTCGGAATGATTTGTTTGATTATATTTGCTTCACGTAATAAAACACGATTAGAAGATATTGGCGAAGGTTTATTTACCGAAAATGTAAAGAGGATCAGGAAAAATATTTATTACTTGATGCCTATGGGTGCGATACTTGCGATTGCTGCCAATTATCATTGGATTGCTGGAGAACCGATTGCGGCGGCATTATTAGGTAAGGGTGAGGTCACGTCGGCAGCATTAGTTGCATTTGTCCAGGCGCTGGCATTTATGCCTTTAATTATTACTACTGCACTTGTTAGCGGCGTGTATGCAACTGAAGGATATTGTGATTGGATTTTAGGTTTAGGTTATGTATCTGCGAACCCTCTTATGGCCGGGGTGTTAGGTGCCGGAGCAATGGGACTGGAAGTTTTAAGTCTTGGAAAAGTTGGCGGATTTTTAAATAAATTTCCTTCATTAAAAATGTCGGGAGATAATATCAGAACGGCTATGCTGCAAATTTTGGAGCTTGCTTTATTAATAGGCGGTGTAAATGCAGCAAACCAAATTTGGGCAGGTACAGGTATGTTTATTGTCATAGCGCTTTATATTTTAAATGAGATTGCCGGTAAACCGATTATCCGCTTGGCGGCAGGACCTATTGCAGCCATTATCGTCGGAATTTTAGCCAACGTTTTGGCATTAGTAGGATTACATGTTGTCTAAATAGTTTCAGTTGATTCTAGTTTACTAGTTAAGTAACATTTTGGAGTGAGGAACATGCTTGAAACATTATTAACTACCATGAGCATCGACGAAGCA
Organism: Neobacillus pocheonensis; assembly: GCF_050477905.1. NCBI lineage: Bacteria > Bacillati > Bacillota > Bacilli > Caryophanales > Bacillaceae > Neobacillus > Neobacillus pocheonensis. Next base: position 51,611 of record NZ_JBCNAD010000013.1, read on the forward strand.
AAGAAAAAGCAATTTGAGCTGACAAAAGCAATTGCTGATGAGTTTAGAGGCAATGAGTTTTTTAACCAGGGAGATCTTGGAGTGGTTCCTGGGCTTGGAAGGCCACACCAAACAAAGAAGGTTGAAAATGTGCTGGCAAAATTTTTTGGCACCGAGTCCTGTGCCTTGATTAGAGGGGCAGGGACAGGTTCTATTCGATATACGCTTTCTGCGTTACTGGATCCAGGTGATCGGTTGTTTATGCATAAAAGCCCTTTGTATACAACAACTAAGGAAACAGTGCGGATGTTAGGATTGAATCCGGTTTTTGTTGATTTTAATGATGATGAATCTATCAAGCGGGCGTTAAATGAACACCAGGATTGCAAGGTTTTTTATGCGCAGCATTCCCGGCAAATGCCTGATGATACGTATAGCTTATCAAATGTCATCCATTTGGTGAAAAAAATCCGCCCCGATTTGCCAATAGTCGTTGATGATAACTATACCGTTTTCAAGGTACCTGAAATTGGAGTAGAACTAGGCGCTTCCTACTCTTGCTTCTCAGGCTTTAAATTGTTAGGCCCTCCAGGAATTGGCGTGATTGTAGGAGAGGAAAGAGCCATCAATACTATCATTGAACGCAATTATTCGGGAGGCGGCCAGGTTCAGGGATATGAGGCAATGGATCTGCTTCGATCTTTAGTGCTTGCTCCTGTTACGATGGCTGTTCAAAACGAGGAAACGCATCAATTGGCAGACATTTTAAATGCAGGTGAAATCCCTGAAGTGGACCATGCAATCGTTGCGAACGCACAAGAAAAGAACGTCATTGTTAAGCTTAAAATGCCTATTGCTCAGAAGGTCATTGCCACAAGCGAAAAATACGGGGCTGCCATTTATCCAGTTGGAGCAGAATCCCGTTTTGAAGTTCTTCCGATGATCTATCGAGTTTCTGGATCATTTTTGGAGGCAAACCCAAGTTTAATCGAAACAGGTATAAGGATCAACCTGATGAGAAGTGGAGCCGATTTAGCTATCAATATATTAAAACATGCCATACCTGATGCCATGGGTATGAAAGACTAAATAAATAATTACCTTTCGATCTAGACGCACCATAAAGGTGCTTTTTTTTGTTGTGTGCCAGGCATGGCAACTATCTAGGTGGATGGATCTCAATATTATCTAGTGAATTTAATAGTTTTTTGTGGATAAAGTTTTTGTGCAATCGATCCAAAAAATCAAAATGTGGATAAGTACGTGTGTTCTTGTTGATAATGTGGATAAAATTAAGATTTACCGTGGATAATGTGGAAAAGTTTAATAACTGTTTGGAAATATACCATTTAATATGTGAATAACATTGTGGGAAATGAGGATATCTAAACAAAATGTTGATATCCCTCGAAAATTTTTTGAAAATTATCCACAACCAAAAAACATCTAGGAAAATCATGAAAAAACCGGACCAATAAGACCGGTTTTTTCCCAAGCTATTCCGCCAGCTCGGCCCATTCTTCCATCAAATGCTCGAGCTCTGCTTTGGCTTTTTCACTTTTTATGTTGATTTCCAATACTTTTTCGTGATCTTGAAAAATATCCGGCTCACATAATAACTGTTCAAATTCCTGGATTTCTTCTTCAAGCTCCTCAATCCTTAATTCGATCTCTTCTAATTTCCGTTTGCGCTGGCGTTCAAGCTTCTTGCTTTCTTTATCCTGTTGATAACTATTTCTTTCAACAGTATCCACTTGAGTCAATTTTTTAGCAGATTCGGCAAGGGCTAATGCAGCCAATTCTTCCTGCTCTAGCTTTTTCTCCAAATAATAATCATAATCCCCAAGATATTCACAGCTGCCCTGACGGCTTAACTCCAACACCTTTGTCGCGATACGGTTAATGAAGTATCGGTCATGGGAAACAAACAAGATGGTGCCTGGGTAATCGATTAAGGCATTCTCAAGAATTTCCTTACTATCAAGGTCAAGGTGGTTTGTAGGCTCATCCAAGATTAAGACATTTGCCTTCTCAAGCATTAGTTTTGCTAGGGCGAGGCGTGCCTTCTCGCCTCCGCTTAGGGTAGAAACCGTCTTTAACACATCATCACCAGAAAATAAGAAATTACCAAGGACCGTTCGGATTTCTTTCTCACTTTTCAACGGATATTCATCCCATAACTCATTTAATACCCGTTTATTGGACTTCAATTCTGCCTGTTCTTGGTCGTAATAGCCAATCGAGAGGTTTGTCCCATATTGAATCGTCCCGCTAAGCGCAGGGAGTTTTTTTATGATTGTCTTTAAAAGAGTCGATTTGCCAATCCCATTTGGTCCGACTAAGGCAATGCTTTCGCCTTTAAAGGCACGGAATGAGATATTCTCAGAAATCCTTTCACCATCATAACCAACTGAAAGAGATTCGACCAAAAGAACATCATTCCCGCTTTGTCTCTCAATATCGAATGAAAAGTTAGCAGATTTTTCGTCTCCTAATGGGCGGTCCATGACATCCATCTTCTCAAGCTTTTTCCGTCTGATTTGCGCCCGTTTTGTCGTTGAGGCTCGGGCCAAATTGCGCTGAATAAAGTCTTGTAGGTTAGCAATTTCCTGCTGCTGCTTTTCATACAGCTTCATTTCACGCTCATAATTGGCTGCTTTCTGATCAAGATATGAGCTATAATTCCCACTATACCGCTGGATTTGCTTGCGGGATACCTCATACACCTGTGTGACGACTTTATCTAAAAAATAGCGGTCATGGGAGACGATTAGGATGGCTCCATCATAACTCTGCAGGTATTGCTCGAGCCAGGAGAGAGTATCAATATCCAGGTGGTTCGTCGGCTCGTCCAGTATTAAGATATCAGGCTTGGTTAACAGCAGCTTTCCTAATGCGAGACGAGTTTTTTGTCCTCCGCTTAAACTGGAGATCATGACAGAAGAATCATGAAAATTTAGCCCATGCAGGACAGAGCGAATATCGGCCTCGTATTGATAGCCGCCCTGCTCTTTAAATTTTACTTGGAGACTGTCATATTCTTTTAATATTCTTTCGTATCGACTTTGGTCTTCGAAAATACTTGGATCCGCCATTTGTTTTTCAAGCCTGCGCAGCGATTGCTCCATCTGACGAAGTTCCTCAAAAACGGTCAGCATTTCTTCCAAAATAGACAATTTGGACTCTAACCCAGTATTTTGCGCTAGATAGCCGATGGTCACATCTTTTGGTTTGATGATTTCTCCGCCATCATGTGACAGATGGCCGGCAATAATCTTTAACAACGTTGATTTGCCGGCTCCATTGCGTCCAACTAGGGCAACGCGGTCTCTCGTTTGTAATTCTAGTTTTATATTCGATAAAATAAGGTCAGCACCATAATATTTTTGTAGTTGATTAACCTGCAATAAAATCATTAAAATTCACCTCTATTACTATAAATAGTTTACCGTATTCCTATAGGTCCGGCAATAAAGCGAGGCAGGTTATCAGGACTATTAATACTTTAATGCCAAAAAATTGTACGATTAGTTCAAAGTTTCACAGACATATAAAGAAAAATAGTGTATGATTTAAACGGAGGATTGTTTATATGGCAGAATTTACTCATTTTAATGAAGAAGGCAGAGCCAAGATGGTCGACGTTAGCGATAAGCCTGAAACGGCACGTACGGCGCTTGCTCATTCCAGTATTACGGTCAGCAAAGAAATTTTTGAAAAAATAACAAATAATGAAATGAAAAAAGGCGATGTCTTAGCGGTAGCTCAGGTGGCAGCCGTTATGGCGGCGAAAAAGACATGGGATCTCATTCCAATGTGTCACCCGATTCCATTAACGGGAGTAAATATCTCCTTCTCATGGGAACAGGACATTAACGATAACTATCAATTACATATTGCTGCTTATGTTAAAACAAAGGGAAATACAGGTGTTGAAATGGAAGCGCTAACAGCAGCATCCGCCTGTGCTTTAACTGTTTATGATATGTGTAAAGCGGTTGACAAAGGAATGGTCATCGGGCCAACCTATTTAGTAGAGAAAACTGGCGGTAAAAATGGCGACTTTAAGCGGACAGAACGAGTTAAATAAAACAATTGATGCGGGGGGTAGGAGATTATGAGCAATGAAACGATGAAAATACCACAGGCGACAGCCAAACGGCTGCCCCTTTATTATCGATTTTTAAAAAACCTGCATTCTTCGGGTAAACAAAGGGTTTCATCAGCAGAATTAAGTGAAGCGGTGAAGGTTGATTCGGCTACCATTCGGAGGGACTTCTCCTACTTCGGGGCTTTAGGGAAAAAGGGTTATGGATACAATGTGAATTATTTATTATCCTTCTTTAGGAAAACATTGGACCAAGATGAACTAACCAAGGTTGCCTTAATCGGGGTTGGTAATCTCGGTACGGCTTTTTTAAACTATAACTTTTTGAAAAATAATAATACCAAAATAGAATGTGCTTTTGATGTGGATCCTGCAAAAATGGGAACAATGATTCGCGAAGTACCGGTTTATCATATGGATGAATTGGAAAAGGTGTTAACGGACCACAGTATATCAGTGGCGATTTTAACGGTACCGGCACAGGTTGCTCAAATGATTACGGATCGACTGGTTAAAGCGAATGTAAAAGGGATTTTAAATTTCACCCCTGCCAGGTTAAATCTTCCGCCAGCAATTCGTGTTCATCACATCGACTTGGCTGTCGAGCTGCAATCACTTATTTACTTTTTAAAGCACTACCCAACGGATGAAATTGAAGAATAAAGAGATAGAGGGCTTTTCGCAAACCTGCGGAAGGCCCTTTTTTTATCGGACGAAACAAACGTATCTTTACAACGTAACAGTGTTATGTTACATTATTACACAGAAAGGGGTTTTCAAAATGAGCGAGGAGTTAATTTCCAAGAAGGAATTATTAGAGCTGGCGGGAATATCCTATGGACAGTTGTATAGATGGAAGCGAAAGGATCTCATCCCGGAGGAATGGTTTGTACGGAAATCCACGTTTACGGGGCAGGAAACATTCTTTCCAAAAGAAAAAATCCTAGAAAGAATCAACAAAATTCAAACAATGAAAGAAAACTTATCACTAGATGAACTTGCTGATATGTTTTCTCCTAGCCTAAGTGATTTACAACTTGAAAAAGACGAGTTAATAAAACGTAACATTGTTTCGGGTGCGGTAATGAATTTCTACTTAGAAAATGACCAAGACGGTCCAAAATTTAATTTTTCCAGAATGCTTGAAGTTTATGTTTTAGAAAAACTACTGCAGTCTGGAGAAATCAATTTGGATGAGGGGAAAATGCTGCTGCAAGTATTAAAGGATAACTCAGGGTTAATTAAGCAAAAAAGCTGCGAGCTTTTGATTACCAGAAAGCTAGGTGTGTCATCGTGTCTTTTATTGATTAATACCGAAGAGATCCATTTTGAGCGGGGTACAAAGGTCGTGGTACATGTTTCCTTGATGACCTGTATGGAAGAAATTAAATCGAAACTACTATAAAGGAGAATCGGGATGGAATTGAAAAATAGAGGGGACTTAGTCATTAATGGTTTGGGTTCGTCAAACGGCGGCCAATTTAATGTTGTTACATTAAATGGCAGAGGGACGATTAATAATGATTTAGAATGCCATGAGTTTGATTGTAACGGCTCAGGGGTGATCAATGGGAACCTAAGGGCTGCTGAGGCAAGGGTAAATGGAAATGCCAAGTTTAAGGGTACGGTCGAGACCGGTAAATTGAAGGTTGACGGGACGGCGAAATTTGAAAAAAACCTGCTTGTAAAAGATTTGAGGGTTTCAGGTAAAGTTTCTGTTGGCGGAAGTGTAAGGTCCGAGGATATCAAATTACGCGGATTTCTTACAGTCGGTGAGGATTGTGAGGCTGAGATTTTTAAAGGAGAATACCGGTTTACGATTGGCGGGCTTTTAAACGCTGATGAGGTAGATATTAAGATTTATGGGGAATGCAAAGCAAAAGAAATTGGTGGGCAAACCATTACGGTAAGGCAGCATAAAGGGTCGTTTATCGGCGCTTTATTCAAACCCATTTTCAAAGCGCAATTAGAAACGGATTTAATAGAAGGGGATAAAATCGACCTTGAAAATACGATTGCCAAAGTTGTGCGGGGCAATCAGGTTAGAATCGGTGCTAATTGTCAGATTGGCGTCGTAGAATACACAGAAGAATTCTCCCAGGATAAAAATGCTGTGGTGAATGATGTCAGAAAGTATTAGTGGGGGGGAAAGGGAAATGAAAAAAAACGGAAATCTTATTATAAATGGGTCGGGCAGTTATCCTGGCGGCCATTACGATAAAATTAGCATCAGAGGCGAAGGAACGATTGTCAATGAAGTGGAATGCTCTGTGTTCAATGTATATGGAACGAGTGAAGCGGTCGAAAATGTTAAAACAGGTTCAGTAAAAATTTTAGGGGAGGCCGAGGTCAAAGGCAGTATCGAGGCCGAAGAAATGCTTGTCATGGGAACGCTGGTGGTTGGCAGCCGGGCGCAGTTGAAAAAAATAAAGATTTTGGGGCTGCTGGAAGTAGGCGAAAGACTTGCAGGTGATCAGGCATCAATTAAAGGAAGCATCGCGGTAAATGGCGATGTGGAGTATGAGATGTTCGATTCAAGCGGCAGCTTTGAAATCAAGGGATTGTTGACGGCTGATACCATTAAGGTGGGACTGCGATACGGCCAAAGCTCCGCTGAGGAAATCGGCGGCGGAAAAATAACGGTGAAAAAGAAAAAAAGCTCGCTTCTTCCCTTCGGAAAAGACGCGGGGTCTCTGACAGCGAAGGTCATTGAAGGGGATGACATCTATCTGGAAAATACAACAGCCGATGTCGTTAGAGGTAATAAGGTAAAGATAGGTCCTGGCTGTCAAATTGGTTTGGTGGAATATCGCTTGGGCTTCGCTCAGGATTCTCAGGCAACAATTAAAACAAAGACACAGATATAAAGGAGAGATCGGATGGTAGCAAAAGAGAGTAAATTAGGATTGGTTGTCGCAGGGCTATTACTAGGGATCTTAATGGCCTCGATGGATAACACGATCGTCGTCACCGCGATGGGAACCATTGTCGGCGACCTCGGCGGGCTTGAGAGCTTTGTTTGGGTGGTATCCGCTTATATGGTGGCAGAAATGGCCGGGATGCCGATTTTTGGTAAATTATCAGATATGTACGGTAGGAAAAGGTTCTTTATTTTTGGATTGATTTTGTTTATGGCTGGCTCGGCCCTTTGCGGAACAGCCGAAACGATTACGCAATTAAGCATCTACCGCGCAATTCAAGGGGTGGGCGGCGGCGCGCTTGTACCGATTGCGTTTACCATTATGTTCGACTTATTCCCTCCTGAAAAACGCGGGAAAATGGGTGGTTTGTTCGGAGCTGTATTTGGGCTTTCGAGTATTTTTGGGCCATTGCTCGGGGCATATATTACCGACCATATCAGCTGGCATTGGATTTTCTATATTAATCTGCCGCTTGGCATTCTATCATTGATCTTTATTGTTATCTCTTACAAAGAATCACCTGTCCACCAAAAGCAATCGATTGACTGGTGGGGAGCGCTGACGCTAATTGGCGCGGTTGTTTGTTTAATGTTTGCACTGGAATTAGGCGGGCAGAAGTATGAGTGGGATTCCACGACAATCATCAGCCTATTCGCAGGATTTGCGATTCTATTGTTGATCTTTTTGTTTGTCGAGACGAAGGCAAAGGATCCAATCATCTCGTTTGCGATGTTTAAAAATCAATTGTTTGCAGGTAGTACACTGGTTGGTTTGTTTTACGGGGCAGCCTTTATGGCAGGTACCGTTTATATCCCGATTTTTGTTCAGGGAGTTTACGGCGGCAGTGCCACGAATTCAGGGCTGATTTTATTGCCGATGATGCTCGGATCCGTAGTGACTGCGCAGGTCGGCGGGTTCTTGACGACAAAAATGAGCTATCGAAACATCATGTTTATATCGGGTACTATCCTAATTGGCGGATTTATCTTACTAAGTACGATTACACCTGAAACAAGCAGAGCCATCTTAACTCTGTATATGATTGTTGTCGGTTTAGGAGTAGGTTTCTCTTTTTCCGTTTTAAGTATGGCAGCGATTCATCCGTTTGGTATGGAGCAAAGGGGATCCGCTACATCGACCAGTAACTTTATCCGCTCATTAGGGATGACCATAGGGATTACCATCTTTGGCACAATCCAAAGGAGTGAATTTACAGAAGGATTGAAAAAGGCTTTTTCCGGAATGGGGCCAATGCCAAAGGGCGGAGCTTTTGGGGATTCCCGAGCCTTATTATCAGAAGAAGCAAGAAAGAACATACCACCGCAAATTCTTGATAAAATCACCGATGCCCTCTCCAGTTCCATCGTCCACACTTTTACATGGGCACTGGTCCCGGCAGGCATCGCCTTCCTCTTCATCTTTACCCTTGGTAATGGACGTATGGTGTTTAATAAACAACAAGAGGTCTCAAAATAAAAAGGGTGTCAGGCACCATGTGGATTTTTCACATGGTACCTGACACCTTTAATCATTTTTCCACTTTGTTTTTGTATTTAAAATGGAAGGTGAACATTTTTAGGCCGGAACCGAAATCGAATGTTGCTAATAGAACCAGCAGGTAACTGAAGAAGCCCCAGCCGTTATTTTGAACGTCATCAATGGCAAAGTAGGTGAATAAGCCGCCTAAAAGAAAGTAAATCAATCCGGAAAACAAGGGTGAACGTCTCATAGAAAGCCTCCGATAAAGTTTTGAACCGCCTCTGCCTCCCGCATTAGTCTTTCTATATCATCTCTATAAACAGACTGAACGAGAACCACTAAGGTGTTCATAGTGACATGCGCAAAAATTGGCACGATGATGTGTTTTGTTTTGACATAAAGAAAAGCAAAGGTAAAACCCATAGCCGAATAAAGTAAAATGTGCTGGAATTCCATATGAGCAGCCGCAAAAATGACTGAGCTGATAATGGCGGAAATAATGAAATTAAATCGTTTATGAAGGGCACCAAAGATGATTTTTCGAAAAACGATTTCTTCTAAAATAGGACCCACAATGCTCGTTACAAAAATAGCTAATGGGAAGGATTCGATAATATCAACAATCTCCTTCGTATTTTCAGAGCCTGCTTCAATTCCGATTAGGTGCTCAATAATAGCCGCCACATACTGAGCAAATAAGGCCAAGAAAAAGCCGAGCACTGCCCACATGGCCGAATATCCGAAGGAACTCCCTCTTTGGTTGAGGCTTTTAGTTTTCATTTCATTTCGTAACATAAAAAGAATAATGATAAGGGCCAACGTAAAACTTGCCAAAAGCCATACGGGCACTGCTAACTCTTGCCTGCCGCCAAAATGCTTAAATCCGAACATGAATAACGGAACACCGATTAAACTGGAAAACTGCATAGCGATATATACAATTAAAATAATCCAATATTGCCTTTTCAAATAAAAAGTCCCCTTTATAACTATTTTTTAATAATAAAAAGAAATAAATTCGTATGGATTCCATCCTTCATTCTACCTTTAAAAATAGTCTCGTTCAATTTTGAATAAATTATCTAAAAAAATTTGAATAGAAATTGCTGTATTTCGCATACTGATTAAGGTTGAAAAAAAGATTTACCCTGCTATAAAAATTTTATGCTTCAGACTTGCAAAAGATTTTCAGATTCATTATTATAATAATTGTGTTAGCACTCATTCGAAGAGAGTGCTAATAAGTCAGAATTTCATATATTTTTGAGGAGGTTGTTTGATTTGTTAAGACCATTAGGTGATCGCATTGTCATTGAGCTTGTTGAATCAGAAGAAAAAACTGCAAGCGGTATCGTATTACCGGATTCAGCGAAGGAAAAGCCTCAGGAAGGTAAAGTTGTTGCTGTTGGTACAGGTCGTGTACTTGAAAGTGGCGAACGCGTAGCTCTTGAAGTTGCTGTTGGCGACCGCATTATCTTCTCAAAATACGCTGGTACTGAAGTGAAGTACGAAGGCGTTGAATATTTAATTTTACGTGAAAACGATATCCTAGCTGTATTAGCTTAATAGAACATTTTTTAAAAAATAACAAGAAAATAAGAGGAGGTTCTTTGAACAATGGCTAAAGAAATTATGTTTAGTGAAGATGCGCGCCGCGCGATGCTTCGCGGTGTAGATACTCTAGCAAATGCAGTTAAAGTTACTCTTGGACCTAAAGGACGCAACGTGGTTCTTGAGAAAAAATTTGGTTCACCTTTAATCACAAATGATGGTGTAACGATTGCAAAAGAAATTGAACTTGAAGATGCATTCGAAAACATGGGTGCAAAGCTTGTTGCTGAAGTAGCAAGCAAAACAAACGATGTTGCCGGTGACGGTACAACTACTGCAACTGTTCTTGCTCAAGCGATGATCCGCGAAGGCTTAAAGAACGTAACTGCGGGTGCAAACCCAATGGGTATCCGTAAAGGAATCGAAAAAGCAGTTGTTACAGCTGTTGAAGAGTTAAAAGCGATTTCTAAACCAATCGAAGGTAAATCTTCTATCGCGCAAGTAGCAGCAATCTCTTCTGCTGACGAAGAAGTAGGCCAATTAATCGCTGAAGCTATGGAGCGCGTTGGCAACGACGGCGTTATCACAATCGAAGAGTCTAAAGGCTTCACAACTGAACTAGACGTTGTTGAAGGTATGCAATTCGACCGTGGTTACGTTTCAGCTTACATGGTAACAAACACTGAAAAAATGGAAGCTGTTTTAGAAAATCCATATATCCTAATCACTGATAAGAAGATTTCTAGCATTCAAGAAATCCTTCCAGTTCTAGAGCAAGTAGTACAACAAGGTAAGCCATTATTACTTGTTGCTGAAGATATCGAAGGTGAAGCATTATCTACATTAGTAGTGAACAAGCTTCGCGGAACATTCAATGCAGTTGCTGTTAAAGCTCCTGGCTTTGGTGACCGTCGTAAAGCAATGCTTGAAGATATCGCTGCCTTAACTGGCGGAGAAGTAATCACTGAAGAGCTTGGCCGTGAATTAAAAACTGCTACAATCCAATCTTTAGGACGCGCTTCTAAAGTGGTTGTAACAAAAGAAAACACAACAATCGTTGAAGGTGCAGGAGATTCTGCAGCAATCGAAGCTCGTGTTAACCAAATCCGTGTTCAATTAGAAGAAACTACTTCTGAATTTGACCGTGAAAAATTACAAGAGCGCCTAGCTAAATTAGCTGGCGGTGTAGCAGTAATCAAAGTTGGTGCTGCAACTGAAACTGAATTAAAAGAGCGCAAGCTTCGCATTGAAGACGCTTTGAACTCTACTCGTGCTGCAGTGGAAGAAGGTATTGTATCCGGTGGTGGTGTAGCCCTTCTAAACGTATACAGCAAAGTAGCTGCAATCCAAGCTGAAGGTGACGTAGCAACAGGTATCAACATCGTATTACGTGCGATGGAAGAGCCAGTACGCACTATCGCTCACAATGCTGGTCTTGAAGGCTCTGTCATCGTTGACCGCTTAAAGCGCGAAGCAGTAGGCACAGGCTTCAACGCAGCTAACGGCGAATGGGTAAACATGATCGAAGCTGGAATCGTGGACCCAACTAAAGTAACTCGTTCTGCACTTCAAAACGCAGCTTCTGTAGCGGCTATGTTCTTAACAACTGAAGCAGTTGTTGCTGACAAGCCAGAACCTGCTGGTGCTGCTGGAATGCCTGACATGGGCGGCATGGGTGGAATGGGCGGCATGATGTAAGGCTTCTGAGGCTTTCACATGCTCTCAAATAGAGAAATAGTTACGGCTATTTTTCGCCCCATTTTTCAATCCTATTGAGAAGCTGTCATGTAGATAATTATTTTCAATAGCAATAACCACTTCCTAAAAAATGAGGGAGTGGTTTTTTGTGTTGTTAAAATTTGCGTATCAAGACTTTTTGGATGACAGACGTTTCAAGAACACAACCAAGACGAATATCAAAAATTATGAAATGCTGTTAGGGAAGTTCGTGGATTATTGCATTGAGAACCAAGTAGTTAATGTTGAAGACATTACCTACAGCCATGTTCGACAATATCTCTTACAATGCCAAGAGAAGGGCGATAAACCTAGTACCATTAACACAAAGCTATTAAGGATCAGAGCCTTTTTAAATTACATGGTAGAATGTGAGGTCATTAAGAATAACCCAGCCAAGAAGGTCAAAATGCAAAAAGATGATGTAAAGATTGATGTCTTCAGTGATGATCAAATACGGCAGATGTTAAACTTCTACAGAAGGATAAAACAACGTGAAAAAAGCTATGTGGCTTATCGGGATTACATGATTATTGTTACAATTCTTGGTACTGGAATCAGACGGGGTGAGGTCATAAATCTTCAATGGTCAGATGTGGATTTCATTAATAAATCAATTTCTGTTTTCGGGAAAGGTAGAAGGAAAGAAACGATTCCGATTACAGATAAATTGGCAAAGGAACTTGGAGGATATCAGACTTTCTGTAAGCAATACTGGGGAAATCTAAGTGATTATGTTTTTGTTAAGCGGGATAACACTCAATTGACCGACAACTCTTTGATGTTAGTTTTTAATTATCTAGGTAAAAAAATGGATTTTAAAGACGTTCGAGTATCGGCTCACACTTTCAGACACACATTTTGTCACCGACTAGCTATGTCTGGGATGAGTGCTTTTGCAATACAAAGGCTTATGCGTCATCAATCAATTGCTGTAACAATGAGATATGTAGCTATGTGGGGTAATGAACTTAGGGAGCAAAATGACAAATTCAATCCTTTAAATTCACTGGATATTTAAGGAGCAATGTCAATGAACAAATTAATGAAGCATATTGCCTATTATACAAAGAAAGTGGCTCAAAAAGTTGAAAAGGCAAGACCAACTTATTTCGGGGTTAGAAACTCCTACCGTAATAATCGGTTACTATTGTATTAAAGGAATGTTAAATGAAATGATTAAAGCATCCAGAGGTTAAACTTCTTCAAATTGTACCGATATCTTTTAACAAAGCAGAAGAGAGCAGTCAAATGGCTGTTCTCTTTTTTGTGAAGAGAACAGTGCGGTAACATTAGTGAAATGAAAAAATTTTATTAAATAGCAAAAATTATATTGAAATTGTTTCTGTTAAGTGTATTTGGCTCTATCAACGGTGTTCACAAATAGTTTTTTGATGGGTGGAATAACAAATTGCAATACTTTTGTTTTGGTAATTATTTACAACTACGCAAATTGATAGTATGCTTGAATAATAAACTTGAATTTTGATGTTTAGAACAAAAGACATCTGAAAACATGTAATGAGAAAGGGTCAAACTAGTGAAGGAGGACGGATTTGAAAGGGGAGTACTGTAAATTATATAAAAGTTGCTCGATCTGCGGCAGGATAAAGTATCATACAAGATTTGTCTCGAATGGACGTGATAAAAGTAGAAGAAAGTCTTATTGCCATGAGTGTAAATATTTTAAAAGAAATGTCTCAAAAGACATTTTTAATATTGAAAGGTTGGCAGAAGAATCTAATGTAAAGGTAAGGGTAAAAACAAAGTCAAAGAGAATTAGGTTTTATGGAGTCTCCTATGAGGCTGCAGTGGAAATGGTAAAAGGTGGATTAGCTGGTGTTGTAAATGGTTCACTTATCCACCAATTCAACATTAAAGAAATAGTACTACAAAGAGATCGATATGTCTGTAAATATTGTGGAGGGCGAGGCAATACCATTGATCATATCATTCCTAGGTCAAAAGGGGGCAAAACCTCCTTGGATAATTGTGTTTGTGCTTGCATGAAATGTAATAATGAAAAGGCGGATCTCAAACTAGAAGAATTTCTAAATAGAAAATTATAGAAAAATTTATAAGAAAATATAACCCATTAGGAAGGGATGCAGTAGAATGAAAAACAAGAAAAAACCATTTTTGGGACTTCCTTTTAGTGATGTGAAAAAGATGCTTGATGGAACATGGGCAGAAGATGAAGAGTTGAAAAAAAAGCTCGAAACCATACGTAAAGAAAATAAAAAAGAGACTATAAGAAAATAGAAAAGTGGACACTGGTTTTAAGAAAAGTAGTTTCAATAAATTTCAAAGATAGGGTGACGGATGCTATGGAAGACACTATTAAGAAAAGTATCAGTTTAAGAGAAGATATTTATCAATACGCACTGGAAGAAACTGAAAGGATGCACGGTGGGAACTTTAGTGCTTTTATAACGTTTTTAATTTCTGTCCATCGCTATGAGTCTTCAGTTAAGACTACAAATACCTTGGATGAATTGTATGCATTGGAAAAACCGTTTGATGAGAAAGTTACAATCTTAGAGGTAAGACATAAAGCGTTGTTACATAGTGAAAAACATCTATCTGCTATAGAGAAGATATGCGAGCATCATATGGAACTTGTTGAAGATAATCATCTATCAATAAGTGAAGTAGCTGTGAAAAGACTGATTAAGTATCTCTTTAATGAGCATGATAAAGTAAGAGATGATTATAGGCTTTCTATAACTATGTGACTATTAAATAATTATTAACGTTTAACCAACCTTTTACACATGGTACAGTGTGAAATTTCCGATACGAAGCAGGTATTTCATACCATTTTTACTATAAAAACTTTAAAACCATCAGTAATTCGAATGCAGATTTCGATAGGATTTTATCCTACTTCTTTACCTTCCTTTTGGTAAATAAATGTAATTTAGGTAGATCTATTGAAATCCAATATGACTCGTACTATAATAGTAAAATCAAATAAAATATCAAACAAATAAACTATGTAAGGAGTGAACTAGATGCTACCGCCTCATTAGGAGGCACACTATATTCTGTATATCTATGATGTTCTCATAGGGTTAGGCTAACTTTAAGGCTAAACTGTACAGGATAAGTGTGTCTTCAAAAGGAGGAGGTTGCCATCTAGCTTCACTCCTTTTTTGCGTTGTTTAAAAGGAGCGGCTATAACAAAATTAATAGCCGTGCTGGCTTAAAACGTAGGAGAACAATATGTATAAGAAAATTGAGGTAAAGTTTGAACAAGTGCCAACTATAATTGAAAGTTTAAAAGGAGAAAGTGGACTATACATTTTCCACACTAAGCAACATACATGGTACATCGGGGAAACCAAGGACTTTAGGAATAGATTTGTCAATGGATATCTTAAAGGCAAAGATGCAAAACAACATATTGATGATGGACTATTACAAAGAATCGAACTAGGTCTAGACCTATCAGTGGTCTTTGTCTTAATGGATAAGGAACTTATCAAAAAAGAAGAGACTAGGGTCATAGGTAAAGCTTGCCCATGGTTAAATGAAAAACACAACCCCAGAGAATCGATTAGAGCAATCCAAAGACAGATCGGTAAAATTGTTGAAGATAGCAAACGAGAATGGTCGTATGATGAAATGAAATTACATCTCTTTTATTATTATAGTGGGCAAATTGCAACCAAGAGAATTGAAGAAGCCTTGGCAAACAAGGAAGGTAACCTTTCAAAATATTGTAGAACTGTACCTTCAAAAGGGATACTTAAACCGAAAAAGAAACCAGCTGCCTAAAATACAGTCACCTAAAATATAGGTGTGGTTTAATGGCTGTATATAAAACTACACCTAAAAACAGGGTGAACAAAGTGAAAACCACACCTAAAAATTAGGTACCACCAAACAATAGATAATGCTAGTAATTTTCTAGTTAATCGGGCGATTTCAGTGGGGGAATAGATAGAAGAATAATAGATAGAAGATAATATAATAGATGAAATGTAACGTACAAAAGGCGGCAAGCCTCCTTTTGCACGTCACTAACAAAATGTCCTTAATTGAATTGGTGCGGGAGAAATTTAAAAATAATAGTCAGAACAGGAGAATGATAAATAGTGAGTACTGAAACCAAATCAACCAAAAAGTTTGAAAGGGAAGAATCGTTTATAAAGATTTCCAAGTCACTACTCGAAACCAAGGATTTAGGAAAGAATGGTGAAATAGATGTTTTTCATTTAGCTATCATAAAATCATTGGCGAATAACTTTCATGGAGCAGCTTTAACTGGAGTTATTCATATGATGAGATTTGTTGGCATGAGTATAGAGCAAAGTGCAACTAAGGCAAGAACAAAAGAATCTTTACTCAGATTGCAAGAGATGGGACATATCGAGATTTACAAAGATTTGTCAATGGAAAGTATTGTAGACGATTTAAAACCCGCTAACAACTACTTTATCAAACCAACTGGCAAGGACGAAGAATATAATTTTGCAAAAGTGTTCTACAAAGATATTCAAAAGATAGTAGAAATGAAAAGCATTTATAAGCCTAAAATCTTCGCCACGTATCTAAATATGATAGGTTATGTATACTACACTGTAAGCAACAATCCAATCTCGTACGTTTCCATTGATTCAATAGCAAAAAATACAGGTATAAATCGAAAGTCGGTTTTTGAGTACCTTAAAGCATTGTATGAAGAGGAAATACTGTACTTTGTATACTTCGATATTAATAATACAACTTCAAAAAACTACTGCACAAGATGGATTCATAAAGAACACACTGCTAAATGGGCGGTTTCTGAAGCAGAGTACCATTATAAAACTGAATATAAAAAATTCAAGGGTGGAGGAGAAGGAGTTTCAGAAGAATAAGGAGAGTTTCTCAATTGAGGCTCTCCTTTTTTCGTGTACTGGAGAGTATTAAATGTAAAAAACCGTAGCCAAAGGCTACGTCAAGGTAAATAAAGGTGGAAACCTTTATGGACTAGACTAGATTTTACTTCTCCATATTATATGTTGCAGTGGTGAAAATAACTCTAGATAAATATCCCAGTTTCAAGAATCGTGTAAATAAAATGTTGCTTTTATTAAACACCTTCACAGATACTCAACAGGCTCACACAGGAGTTGGCAAACCAAAGGACGGTTTGTCTAGCATTTTTCTTAATATACTCTCTATTGTGCTTTTCTATAAGTTTTGTTAATGACATTTTCCCTACTAAAACAATAGATTTGTTCCCAATTTATGCCGAAATGGCGTTATAATTGATTCTGATGTCCTAGTAGAGAGGAGTGGAGAACAAATGACACCAAGTGAACAGCAAGGTCTAAAAATAGCGGTTGAGGTCTTTGATAAAAAATGCCAAAAACTAGTGCGACACCGTAGACCGAATATTTACCTAAAATCCAATGCAGAACTATTTAGCGATTGGTTTGAAGATGGATTGGACGAATACACTATTAAAAAACTAGGCGCAAACGCTCACCCTGACCTTATCATCAACGGTGTAGGTGTGGAATTGAAATCGCTTCGTGCTAACGGTCAAATCCAATTCAATTCAACAATCCCTTGTGGTGGATTCCGCCACGGTGATATTGAAGGTGAATGCTATTACGCTATTGCACGGTACACTACTGAACGAAATTATGGCTACCTTGAAGATTTCACAATTTGTGACGGTGATTTTTTCAATCATGACCGCCAAAGAGCGTTTGCCCACCACAACGAGCAAGAAACAGGTTTTGGAGATTATGGGGATGGGGTATGTCGACATCGTAAAATGTATTCTTTCCCAAGTCCGTTAAGGACAGTTACTGGAATATCATTGATTTCTAAGTTTGATAATGTTCATGAATTGTACCCGCATTTGAATTTTGATACTCAAATAGATCGTATTAATTTACGTGGAGAAATATTTCATTTCTATGTCTATCGGCACAATTTGTTGCCATAGAATCAAAAATTATAGACAAGCCCCTATATTTCTGGTACATTCATTATATATAAAATTTATGTACCAGAACAAGGGGAGAAATAGATGAAAACTACACAGTTAATTTCCTTGTCTAAAAAAGAACATAGGGAATTGATGAATAAAATTGAAGACCTTTCCAAAAAAGAAAACAGGTCGCTTTCTGAAACAATAATGCACTTATTAAGTATTGGGTACGGTGAGTACATAAATCGGACCTTTGATGATTCTGTGCCTTTTTCGGTTGTCTCTCTATTTGCTGGAGCGGGCGGTTTAGATACTGGATTGAAAATGGCTGGATTTAACGTGATATGGGCAAATGAAATCGACAAAGATGCTTGTGAAACGTATGTTGCCAATCACCCAGAAACGTATGTGGAACGTGGTGACGTTCGTAATGTTAAAGCTTTTCCAAAGGCGGATTTGGTTGTTGGTGGATACCCGTGCCAAGGATTTTCATTAGCTGGTAACAGACTAATTACAGACGAGCGCAATTACTTGTATCGAGAATTTGTACGCTGCTTACGTCAAGCCAATCCGAAATTTTTCATCGCAGAAAACGTGAAAGGCTTGCTCACTATGGCAGGCGGTCAAATCATTGAAGCGATGATTCAAGATTTTAAAAACGAGGGCTATAATGTTACACACCATCTCGTAAACGCTAAAGACTATGGTGTTCCACAAGACCGTGAACGTGTATTGATAATTGGTGTCCGTGAAGATCTTGGTCATAAATACGAGTTGCCAAACCCAACACATGGCAGTGGCATGTTGGAATTAAAACCGTACATGACATTGAGGGACGCAATTGGACACTTGAAGCCTAGTGAAGTTGGTGAAGTTTATGATAGTACGTTTTCCTCACGTTATTTAAGCCGTAACCGTAAACGGAGTTGGGATGAAGTAAGCTTCACTATTCAAGCAAGCGGAAGACATGCGCCACTGCATCCAAGCGGTGAACCTATGATTAAAGTCGGACCAGATGAATGGATTCTTCCAGAAACATCAGAACACCGCAGGCTCTCCGCAGTAGAATGTGCATTAATTCAAACTTTTCCACCTGATTATATCTGGAAGGGAAGTCTTGGTGCAATCCATAAACAAATTGGAAATGCCGTGCCTTGCCTTCTTGCAAAAGCAATAGCAAAACCAATGTACGACTTTTTAAAGCAATACTATGCTAAAGATAAAGATCAAAAGCACACAGAACGTATTGAGCAATACGCTTAATCGGAGATATATTAAGGTGGATAATTATAAAAAATCGTTAGACGAAGCAATTACGGCTTTCCAGAAGTTAAGCGAAGAGTGGGAAAAGATTGATGTAACACATTCAGATAAGCTTGCAGAAAAATATCCGTTTGACAAAGATTTTATGGAGGTCATAGCGGATATGCAGGAATGGAAAGAAAGTTTGAATAAGTAGCTAAACGTTGGGCTTCCAAATTGGAAGTCCTTTATTTTTGTGCTTTGGCTTTTTCAACGAAGTCAATAATACCATTTATGACTCTTTCAAAATCCTCTTTAACTTGGTGTTCCCAGATTCTTAAAACATGCCAACCTTTTTCATAGTAATGGTTATTTACTGTATAATCACGTTTGGCGTTTCTATAAAGCTTCTTCTTCCAGTATTCAACGTTACTTTTCGGAAGGTGACCATGTATCGGACAATTATGCCAAAAACACGAATCAAGGAAAATCACAACTTTATACTTCTTGATAGCAATATCAGGTTTGCCGAATAAATCCTTTACGTTTCTTCTATATCTTAGTCCACGTTGCCATAACTCTTTACATACAATTTCTTCAAGCTTAGTTGTTGAACGTATAGACCGCATTATATTACTTCGTACTTCTGCAGAAAACTTATCAGCCAACACAGATAACCTCCCTTGTAAAACTACTTTATTAGTTATAGCCTTTCTACAAAAGCTTAAAACTGTTTGCACGACTTAAGAATTCTTCCTGTCGTTCTGCTGCTAAAATAAAAAAAGATGATTTTCTTAACAACAAAGGTAAGCTACGATTGTGGCTTGCCATTTTATGTTTATGTATCTTGTATTAAGTAGTCAAAACCAGCTAATAAAAAAGCGAGAAATAACTGAATCATTACCATAATTAACCATGATATAATATCTTTATATTGAAGTTGTGCAATAACATAAGAGGAGGAAGTTTATTACCAAATGGCGATTCCTAATGATGAAAAAAAAGAGCGAGTCTTAAAAGCAATTGATCATATTGATATTCATGGTGTACCAGAAAGAAGACGTTCCATCAAATATGATTTATTATTCAATGGAACGCTGTATCCCCCTAAATATGTAATAGAATTAGCAGATTTATATGAAGATGGAGTATTAAAGGATACTGCTGGTAATAGGATTGATATGCACAGTTTATTGGAAAGTTTAGGTTTTCAGATACTGTACCCTACTAATGGAACAGATAGAGAGCAGTATAACCGCCCCTTCCCTTCTAAAACTGTATTAGTTCTCGAACAGGAAAAAACAAAGTTCATACCCAAGTTAGAACCTTCAAAACGTTCAAGGGAATATAACAATTACAGAGATGATGAAAAGGACACTATTGTTTATGAATACCTTTTTCATTCAATGTCGCACCGTTGGCTCGACGAGCATATATTAGGGATTCCATTGGATAAGCGGACTGGTCACGAATCAATGAATATTCTTCATTTCATAGGGTTAAAAGACAAGCATAAAGGAATATTCAAAGACTATAGTATCAACGAGGCTATAGGTATGTTATCACAACAAGGAACGGAGTTTAGTTTAGTTATTAAATCTTTACAAAGATATGAACAAAAAGGTGTTTTAAAAGAGATTGAGAATCGATACACTTATGCCGCTTTAGGCGAAATTGAAACTTCCGTTTTAACTGATTCTGTAACCAAAGAGATAACAGAAACCGAAAAAGAGCAAATTTATAAGTCTAGAATAGGTCAATCCGCTTTTAAAAAGGCACTATTGGCTGTTGAAAAGAGATGTAGTCTATGTGGAGTCTCAGATGAACGATTTTTAATCGCTAGTCATATCAAGCCATGGAGTCAATCTAGTCATCAAGAGCGGTTAGATATTAATAATGGACTGCTGCTTTGTCCTAATCATGATGCCGTATTTGATAAGGGGTTTATCAGCTTTAATGAAAAGGGTGAAATAATAATCTCAAACAGCTTGGGTGAACCTACTAGACTCTCACTAAGTATCAATAGCACAATGAAAGTAGCATTTAATGAAAAACAACTGAAATACATCAAATGGCATCGGGAGAATCTCTTTCGGGTAGAACAATTGGCTTAATACTTATATTTCCGTAAAACTAAAGGAGATAGTTATGAAAGTAAGCCACAATCGTGTAATAACTTTTAGGAGGATAAAATGAACGAACAACAATTTTGGAAAACAATGATAGAAACCGTAAAATCTGATGATTACGAAAATAAAGATGAATTGCTTGGTATCTTAAGGAATTCTATAATCACCTTTCGAAAAACAAACCAGTTCACAAAAAAGTCTTGGCAGAGTTGGGAGTACATTGATTTAAGAGTACCTGTACCAATGCTAAGACTAGCAAGAGGCTTAAAAAATGAATTTGAAAACTTGGCAGCACTGATCTATGTAGAGACACCCGAATATGATTTCGGAGGTTTAAATATTAAGCCAAAACTTGTGGAACTAGAGAGTAACGAAGAAATTGAACACGATGTAGTTTTTGATGAAATTAAAGAAACAATCGTTCAAGGTATTCGAAATGCTAAATATGCAATATGGGTGGCTGTAGCTTGGTTTACAGATAATGAGATATTTGAAGAGTTGTTGTTAAGGAAAAGGGCAGGGGTAAATATTCGAATCATCACTTCTAATGAAGAGTCAAATAGCTATTTGAGGGATAAATTAGAAGGAAGTTTTGAAGTTGTAAAAGTTCCGATGAAAGGGTCGTATTTATCGAACAGACTTCATGATAAATTTTGTATCATCGACTTTGAGTATGTCATGCACGGCTCGTATAACTGGAGTAAAAATGCTAGAGGTAATAATGAAACTTTAGCTACTGCACTTGACCGAGACTTTGTAAGGAAATTTGCAGATGAATTTATAAGGCTATATGTTGAAAATCGCTAATACTAAAGCTTGAGGACGTTGACTACCTCAAGCTTTTAATCTATTTATTTGGAGACTTGTCCTTTATTAGAATGGCATGTTACTTAATGCTTGAACAACTTTATCGATTTGAGTTGCCGAATATGAAGCTTCCTCTACAACTGGTCTAATTTTGGGTTATGACTCCCTTGCTCTACGGATCACAGATGGTTTTGGTTGGTTTCCACACAGTGCTTAGAATTGTTGTAATGCTTTTTAAATGGTTCTTTCCCGCCTTCTTCTCATCCTACACAAACTGATATTAAGTTGTGTTTAGGATTAAATCTGAGGGCATTCTGGAAGCCTAATGTGAATACTACTTAGTGTCTTGATTTGTTACAGAAACCACTCTCATTTACAAACAAGCATTCGGTGAATTTTCGACACGACTCAGATAATTGGTATGTTTTAGTGCGGTAAAGAGATGAATCATATAGTAATAGCTGATGTTGTTCGAGACTGATAATCGAAATGGATTATGCTCCCAAGGCAATATATCTTATGCCATCCATGTACATTGCTAATGGCTTACCTTAATGGTGCAAAAACTTGAAAGTTATTGCACTATTTTAACGACCTTGCTATAATAGGTTTTAAGTGGTGCAATAACATAGTGCAATAAATGGTTGATGAAAAGTGAGGAAGTAACAATGAAATATGGATATGCAAGAGTCTCGACAGTAGCACAAGATTTAGAAGTTCAAATTCAAGCATTACAAGCGGAAGGTTGCGAGGTTATATATAAAGAGAAGTTCACTGGTACTAAAACAGATAGACCTGAGTTTAACAAGGTGCTTGAGGCATTACAAGAAGGGGACACTTTGGTGGTAACAAAACTAGATAGATTTGCGAGGTCTGCAGTTGAAGGTATTCAAACAGTTAAGGCTCTACTTGCAAGCGGGGTAAAGGTACACATCCTTAATATGGGACTAGTGGAAAACACGCCAACAGGCAGACTGATTTTCAACATACTAAGTTCATTCGCAGAGTTTGAACGAGACATGATTGTAGAACGTACTCAAGAAGGAAAGGCATTGGCTAAGCAACGAGATGATTTCAGAGAAGGTAGACCAAGAAAACATTCCAAGCAACAAGTTCTACACGCATTAGAATTGCTTAAGACTCATACATACAAAGAAGTTGAAGCAATGACTGGCATAAAGAAGCGAACACTGATTAACAGAAAGAATGAACTAGAAGCAAAGCATATAGAGAAAGGTGAATAGAATGAAAAAAGCATTTATCAATGAAATCGTAAAACGAGATGTTATGTTAACAAGCGAAGATAAATGTAAGTACTTCAATGATTTTAAGCTTTACTGTGAAGAAATGGATTTTACAACAGAAGAAGAAATAAAGAAAGGTGCTTTCGAATATGTAACGTGCCAGATTCATTATGGTATATTTAGGTAATAAAAGACAAGGAAAGGATGATAAACTATGCAAGGAATCTTAGCTGAAATTGGAAAGGCTCTAATCACATTACAAGAGCAAGGTGAGGTAATTATTGAAAGAACCGATGAAATTTATGTTGATGAAATTGCTTTTTATGTTGAAGAAACTCTAAAAGGACTAAAAGCGGCTTATAAAACTGAGGTGATAGAGCCTAACATGAAGATTAAGATTGCATTATATGATTAACTTTCCATATAACCAAAAAGGTACAGGGTAAGCAATGAAGAAATCAAATATGACCAAGGCTACATTCTATCGCAAGGTAAAGGAATATGAAGCAAGTTAAAGAGACTACCGAACAAAGGAGTCTCTTTTTCTTTGCATAAGGAATGGGGGGTATTTCCAACACTTTTATACCCCACATTTTTACGATTGGGGTATAGTAGGCTAACTCACACACCATGAATTTTTTATGATACAACGACGCCTTTTTTGTAAAGGTAGAAGGGTTATTTATCTCTTTTTCTCTAGGAATAACGGTTCATGATAGTCAACAAAGTAAATGGTAGTCAATTGGACTATCCTTTTTTATGCTACTTAATCCAATTTCCTTATTATTCATCAAAGAAAATATGGAGAAATGATAGATAATTCCCGCTATTTTTATCCTATATGGTATAATTAGGTAGCTTAGGTAACTTTATGTAATGGTAAGTGGAGAGTTAAATAATGGAATAGGGGGACTATTATGGTTTTTAAGTTTAAGAGAACTGTAGAATATGGATTAGAAGAAGTTTATGGTATGGGGGAAATACCCCCAGAGGATTGCCCTACATACATAGAAAGAGATGCTCATCAATCATTTAAATACACAGTTCAACATGAAGAGCAACATATTGTTGTTTATGGGGCTTCAAGACAAGGGAAAACATGGCTAATTGAAAGATTTTCCCCAAATTTTATTCGGGTAGGATGCGATTCAAAGTTTACCCGCGAAGGATTATTTAAAGCTATTCTTCATGAACTTAAAGTTGTTGTCGGAGAAGTACAAGAAAGTTCAGGTAACGAAGTAGAATTGGCAATGGGTGCAAGTGCAAAGGGAAATGCTAGCATTCCTCTAGTTGCTAAAGTGGGACTTGAAGGAAAAGGTGAATACAAAGATAAGGACTTAGAAAATAGACAAGTAACCTATGAAAACATTGATTTGACTAATCAAACCGAAGTTATTTCTGCAATTAAAGATACTATTGGAGAAAGATTCATTGTAATAGAAAACTTTCATTATTTAGACTCTGCCGTACAAAAAACGTTTGCTAGTTCTTTAAGGGAGTTTCTCTATCATGAGATACGAGTAATCATTGTTGGTGTTTGGAAAGAAACTACAAAGTTAACTTCATTAGTAAGTGATTTATCAAATAGGGTTGAATCGATAGATATCGGGGACTGGAATGTTGGTGAATTAAAGGAAATTGTTAATGAAGGTGACAAAGCATTAAAAGTAAAAACGGATGAAGTGGTTAAAGAACTGTTTATTGAAAACTCAGGGCGTAATGTTGGTATTTTCAAATCGTTGTTAAAAAATTATTGTAAATTGTGTGGGGTATATTCTACACAACCTGATGAGTTATACCTTAATGATATTGAGAAAGCGAAAAAAGCCATTGATAAAAGCTTCGATGAAGTTGTTTATCCTGCAATAGATAGGGTTCATAAGCTTGCAAGCTCAAGAAAATCAGGGGGAAAAGGATTAAGGTATTATATTATTAAAGCAATATTAGATATCATGAGTGTTAAAACAATTGATGAATTGATTGGGGGTATCGTGCTACTAGATATAGTAAAGAAGATTGAGGAGTATGATGAGGAACAGTTCCAACCCAGTAATATAAAACAAGAATTAATCCAATTACATCTGCGTGAGGAAACTGTAGAAGCAGAAGGAAGCCAAAATGTTAATTTCATACCATTATTCTATTTTGATAGAAATAAGGATAGACTGTTTATTGTTGAATCGGCACTGTTTTCGGCATGTAGGAGTAGCAAAATAAAACTAAATGAGTTACTAGGTCCTAAAGCCGATTATGTCAAATAATCTGTTGAATACTCAAATTATTATTGTAGGCACTCGTTAAGAGTGTCCTTTTTGTTATAGGAGATTTTTTCGGAAATTCAATGACTTAAGATTGAATTGCATGGTAGTTGTGCAATTCTGCAAGGGGTTTAAAATTGATGTGGGCGAGGGTTGAAAACCCTCTGTTTCCACAATGGTTTACATATTACAATCACTACTTTATAATGAAAAGTGAAGATTTTTCACGAGAAGTGGTTAGTGCTAATTGACTATAAGTAATACATGATTATATAAAGGTTTTCTGCATCTGTAGCGGCAATGTTCTTAACAACTGAAGCAGTTGTTGCTGACAAGCCAGAACCTGCTGGTGCTGCTGGAATGCCTGACATGGGCGCAATGGGCGGCATGGGCGGCATGATGTAATTAGGGCTTAAAAACCCAGTTATATCAAGGCTTTATCGCTCTTGTTTAAAAGGTTGTCCGCGGGTTTGTCCGCATAAATCGTTAAAAGAAATAACCAACTATTGGAGAAGGTCTTTCATCAGTTTGCTAAACTGTTGGGAGGCCTTTTCTTCCATATTATTGGTCATGTGGGCGTAAATGTTCATAGTTGTATTTATATCGCTGTGTCCTAACCGCTGTTGAATTTCCTTGATACCAACGCGTGGATTAATGATGATCAATAAAAATCCACGGTCCTCCAAGTATTGAACAACAGACGAATGATAATGTCCTGTTGCTTCTAGGACGATAGGTGGTTTCTTACCTGTTTCTCTCTTTACGACCTCCAGAAACTCTACAAGTAAATCAAGACCTTCAATAGTATGAGAAACTTTAAAACTCTTACGATATGGTTTGCCTTTATCTAAAAATGCCTGAACTTGACTTTCCCCTTTTGAAACATCCAGACCTATGACTGGATTCATTTCTAATTCCTCCTCCTAAACTAGTAATTTGCCAGTACCCCTTAATTCCTCCATGCAGTGTCACAGCTTCGCTTGTTATACGAGATCTAAGTCCCAACCAGCCTCAATCATGTTTCTACAAGTAGGGGGCGAACCGTTTAGCTGACGGGGTCGAAGCCCCACGGGCAGTTACGTTCTACCCTGGGTACTGATATAATTAGACCAAATAAAAAATGGTCAACCAGAAATATTTAGCATTCTGGCTAACCTTATAATACGAACGGAGCAGTTTAGTTGTGCGAAAT
>NZ_JBCNAD010000014.1:0-27971 GCF_050477905.1 Neobacillus pocheonensis
TTTTGTCCTCATGAACTCTCTTAGTTGGAAAATTTCCTTTGAGCCCAGGTGTCCAGCTTTTTAATATGTTTCTTACCAATCGTAAAACCATAAATAATTAGCAAGACAATAATTAGGGTAAATAAGTCGATTGTCTTAGTGGCTATGAAATTAATGAGTCCCATCGAAACCTGCGGGATTACTCCTGTTATCACCACTAGAACAGTGGCTACCTTAAACCAGAAATCTGATTTTAATCCATAACGTGCATACAACAGAAAAAAGGTCGATGACCACGCCAGTACTTCAAGACTAACTAATATTGCCCACTTATTTTCAACTAAAAAGTTCATCATGTGTTTCCCTCCTCAAAAATAAAAAGCCTAGAAGAAATATCGTTCATCGATAATTCTCCCAGGCTTTTATCCTTCCGTGTCACAGAAAAGCTTTTCTGTGCGTTTTCTCTCGGACCAGACCGACCCTCAATGAGCCACGGAACCCTAGAAAACTTTTTTATATTTATTTATAAAGTTATTTTATCACAAAAAGCAATCTGGGGCCTTTCCATTTTTTACTTCTTAAAATGAAACGGCACTGTTGACACGATGACCTTCTTTTTAAGAATAATATAAGCACGGATTAAAATGCTTGATTGATTGTGCAAGAAGTTATGCCAGCTCTTCTTCGTGATAAATTGTGGGATTAACACAGTTACTCGGTAATTGTTTTCGCTTGCTTTATGCTCGACTGTATCGATAAATTTTGATAACGGCTGAAGAATACTTCGATAGTGCGAATGCAAAGTAACGAGCCGGACATCCGGCTGCCATTTCTCCCATTTTTCCTCAAAGCGTTTTTCATCCTCACGATCAAAGGAAACATACACCGCAAAAATTTGATCGGTTAACGACTTGGCATAATTAATCGAGTTTTCAACTACCTTTGTAATTCCCGCAACAGGAACAATAATAACATTCCCATCGATTTGAATGGCAGGTTTTTCAGGATCAATCCTTAATTGTTCCCCAACTGCTTCATAATGAACTTTTATTCTAAGGAAAGCAATCACGATTAATGGCAGAAAAATAAACACAAACCATACCTGGCCTAATTTTGTTACCAAAAAGATAAGTAACACTGTTAAAGTAATAAGGGCACCAACTAAATTGGCACTAAGCTTTGCCACCCATCCGGCTGGCTTTTCACGAAGCCACTTTATAATCATTCCCGTTTGCGACAGGGTAAACGGAATAAATACCCCAACCGCGTAAAGAGGAATAAGGTGCTCTGTTTTTCCTTTAAAAGCAATGATAAGCAGGATGGAGGCAACTCCTAAAGACACGATTCCGTTCGAATAACCGAGACGGTCACCTCTAATTGTAAACATCCTAGGCATATATTTATCTTTTGCAAGAGCAAATGCCAATAACGGAAACGCAGAATATCCGGTATTCGCAGCCAGCACCAAAATAAGGGCGGTCGTTCCCTGGATAAAAAAGTAAAGATAATTTCGGCCAAAGGTTTCTTTGGCAATTTGTGAAACTACCGTTTCTTCAGCTTTCGGACCAATTCCATAATAATAGGCGAGGAATGTAATCCCTGTAAATAGCAAAGCAAGAAGCGATCCCATTAAGATGAGCGTTTTGGCAGCATTCTTTGGTGCCGGATCTTTAAAATTGGGAATAGCATTTGAGATGGCCTCAACCCCTGTTAATGCCGAACAACCTGATGCAAATGCACGAAGGAGCAAAAATAACGTAATCCCTTGAACAGGAGCCCCAATCGGTGGATGCATATCTGGAGAAACCTGACCTGTGAAAATTTTATAAATCCCCACTCCAATCAATACAAACAGGCCAATAACAAACAAATAAACCGGATAGGCCAGTATCGAGGCTGACTCTGTTAGCCCGCGAAGATTCAAAATCGTAATGAAAATAACTAACACACAAGCAATGGAGACAGTGTGTGTATGTAAGGATGGAAAAGCAGAGGTGATCGCATCTGTACCAGCTGAGACACTAACAGCCACGGTCAATATGTAATCAACTAATAAGGAACCGCCCGCAATTAAACCGGCCTTTTCGCCAATATTCTCCTTCGAGACAACATAGGCCCCTCCGCCATTAGGGTAAGAATAAATGATTTGCCGATAAGATAAAATTAAAGCAGCTAAGAGAACCAATATACCCACAGCAATGGGAATCGAATACCAAAAGGCAATCACACTGATTGTTGCCAGTACAATGAGAATTTGTTCCGTTCCGTATGCTACAGAGGATAGGGCATCCGAAGACAAAATCGCTAAAGCTTTTAAAATATTTAATTTTTGTTCGCCTAAGGCCGTTGATTTTAGCGGCCGGCCAATTAATAATCTCTTAACCGAAGAGAGCAAGTGATTCACCCACCGTATTTGAAGTAGAATTACCGATTGATTTTAACACAAGACATGGAATTTTATAAGTGTTTTCTTTTTAACAAACGTTCTTATTGTTATTCTGTACGAATCCTGCTCATTTATGAGAATGAAAAAAGCATGGAAACCTTCGTATTTCCATGCTCTCCATTTGAACTATTTCTTGGTGTTGACGCCTTCTGCCTCTAGGAGTAGTTCTTGAATCGGTGTATGGCTCCCGGCATAACCAACCAAACTTCCACTTTTTCCAATCACTCGATGGCAAGGAATAATAATGGGCAACTGATTATTCCGATTCGCTTGCCCAACCGCTCTGACTGCTTTAGGGTTACCGATCATTTCGGCTACATCCGCATAGCTTCTGATTTCACCGTATGGAATGGTTTGGAGGGCACTCCATACCCTTTTTCGAAAATCAGTTCCTTCAATCGAAAGAGGCAAATCAAACTCTATCCGCTTGCCATTGAAGTATTCATCTAATTGACGAATGGCTTCTCCGCAAAGTTCACTATCCTCTACTATATTTGGATGCTCTTTTAAAAAATTTTCCCAGTCTTCTTCAAATAACTCGATTCGTTTCACACCTGATTCATCTGCGATGACTCTTATTTTTCCAAAAGGTGCCTCGTAAGCGGCATAGCCAAGTTTCATAACAATCTCTCCTAATCCTGCATATGTGCCATAGCTAAACGATCTTTAAAAATAAAATAAAGATAGAGCAGCATCGAAAGAAACACCGATATCGCGGCCGATTTGTAAATACTGCTGTATCCGAACAAATGCCCGATTTGCCCGAACACAATGGCCCCGACGCCCACTCCAAAATCAAAGAACGAGAAAAAGGTAGCATTAGCCATCCCTCGGCGACTTATCGGCGCCTTTTCAATCGACCAGGCCTGCAAGGCTGGCTGTACGGTTCCAAATCCTAAACCATACAAAATGGCTGCTACATATAGGACAAGGCTGTTCGGAAGCCAAGCGAGCAGGACCATCGCCAGCAAAATGCATACTGTACCCGGAATATAAACAGCTTGATGACCTTTCCGATCATACAGCTGCCCTGCAAAGGTTCTCGTCACCATTAAGGCTGCCGCATAAAGAAGGAAATACAATTGAATGCCTGAAATATGTTTCTCGGCGGTATACAACGGAAGAAAGGAGGCAATCCCACCAAACGTTATCGTCAAAAAGAACAACAACACAGATGGTTTTAACGCACTTTTCTCATAAAGATCTAGCTTTGATGCGGCTTTCGTTTGCTCCACTTTTTTGTAGTGCACTTTTGAGGATAACAGTAAAGCCACCAGCCCTAATCCACCACAAAGAAGAAAAAATGACGTAAAGGAAATGATTCCTGTCAGAGCAAGTCCGAGTGACGGACCAAAAGCCAGGGCCAAATTACCGGACAATCCATAATAGCCCATACCCTCTCCTCTTCTCGCTGCAGGAATTAAGTCTGTTGCAATCGTACCGGATGCTGTGGTGGAAAATCCCCAGCCCACTCCTTGTACAACACGCATCACAAATAACAAGGCAATACTCGGCATGAATCCAAACGACCCGACTGAAATCACAAAGATGGCCAAACCGATTAAGTAGACAAAGCCTCTTCCCTTCGTCTCCAACGTCCGCCCTGCATAGGGACGGAGCAGTAAAGCCGAGAAGGTAAAAATGCCCACAACCATCCCGATTAATTGATCATTCCCGCCTAAATCTTCGACAAATAGAGGTATGGTCGGCAGCGTCATTTGAAATCCAAGAAAGATAAAAAAATTAGCTAATACAATTAGAACAAAATCTCTTGTCCATATTCTTTCCTTCTGTTTTTCATTCATTTGTTGTTCGGTCATAAATTCAAGAATACTTCCTCTCATGAAAATGAAAGTCCGTTTCTGCTAGTGGTAGAAACGGACTTTCATTTTTTTATTTCGCTTGATCGGATTCGATCACTCGCTTCATGGCAGAAATTTGGCCTAGGTGAATTGCTTCATGGAAAATGCCAAAATGCGCGATTTCACCAAAGGTTTCTAATCCAAGAAATGGCGCTTTCAGCTTTTCATTAAAGCTCTCAACCGGAATTTCCTTCATTCGATTCATTTGCTCTTTTAACTGCGCTGATAAATCTTTGACTGAAGGAACTTCCCCTTTCCAATCAGCCGGTTTTGTACCAGTTGCAAATAGTTCCATATAGTACGCTGGTAAGTTCGTTGATTTTTTTGGAAAGCCAAACAGAAATTGTTCCGCAACCGTTAATACATGGCCTACCTGCCAGTGGATCGTATTGTTAAAACCTGTTGGCTGGACATCCACAACAGACTCTGCAAACCCATCAACTGTTTTAACAAAGCGGTTCCGCGCAAACTCAAAGCTTTTAAATAATAATTCACTCATCTATTTAGCCCCCCCCTAACATTTTCATTGCTATTTTATACCATAATCCACCAATAATGAAGCAAAATGAATTACATTTCTTCGGGTGCTTGGACTCCTAATAATCTTAAACCCTCTTTCAATACGACCGTTACCGAGTAAACAAGCGCAAAGCGTGCCTCACGCTCTACACTTTCTTCGAGTACTTTAACCTCTGCATAATATTTATTAAAGGCTTGAGCCAAGTCCACCAAATATTTTGCCACTTGTGATGGATCGAAATTCTCGCTTGCACGTTTGATTGCATTGGAGAATTCCATTAGCAGGCTGATGACCTTCCATTCTTTCTCCCAAGCGGTATTGTAACTTTGATCTGCGCCATCCACTTCCCATTTCCCTTTTCGTAAAATCGAACAGGCACGTGCATATGTGTATTGAACATATGGTCCTGTTTCGCCTTCAAAACGAAGCATTTCTTCTAGCGAAAATTCAATATCGTTCATACGGTTATTTTTTAAATCATGGAAAATGACTGCCCCCACACCTACTTGTTTCGCCACCACATCTTTATTAAGCAGGTTTGGATTCTTTTCTTCAATATTATGTCTCGCCATCGCAATCGATTCAGTTAACACTTCTTCTAATAAAACAACCTTCCCTTTTCGTGTCGACATTTTCTTGCCATCCTTCAGCATCATGCCAAATGGAACATGGACCATTTTTTCAGCCCAATCATACCCCATTTTTGTTAACACAGCGATTAACTGTTTAAAATGTAGGCTTTGCTCATGGCCAACTACATAGAGCGATTTCACAAAGTTGTAATTTTCCTTCCGATAAATGGCAGCGGCTAAATCACGGGTCGCATAAAGTGTTGCCCCGTCAGACTTTTTAATCAGGCATGGAGGCAATTGCTCTTCAAAGAGCTCAACAACCTGCGCCTGATCGGATTCCACGAGTAACTTCTTTTCCTCAAGTAATTGAACGACGCGGTCCATTTTATCATTATAGAATGCTTCACCCGCATAGGAATCAAATTCAATGTTCATCAGCTCATAAATTCTTGAAAATTCTTTTAACGATTCATCACGGAACCATTGCCATAGTGCTAATGCTTCCTCGTCGCCATCTTCAAGCTTTTTAAACCAGCTGCGTCCGTCATCAACTAAAGTTGGATTTGATTCTGCTTCATCATGGAACTTGATATACAGTGCTAATAGCTCCTTGATTGGGTTTTGTTTTACCTTTTCCTCGTCACCCCAAAGTTTATAAGCGGTAATCAACTTACCAAACTGTGTCCCCCAGTCGCCGAGATGGTTAATCTTAATTGGCTTATAGCCGCACTTTTCAACCATTTTGGCTATGGCGTTTCCAATCACTGTTGAGCGTAAATGCCCCATTGAAAATGGTTTGGCGATATTCGGCGAGGACATGTCGATGGTGACATTGCCTCCTCCCCCGATATCCTGCGCTGCGAATTGCTCTTTTTGAGTGATAATTTCGCTGACTATTTTTTCAGATACAAGCTTTTTGTTTAAAAATAAATTCAGATAGGCGCCGACCACTTCCACTTTTTCAAAAATCGGTGCTTGGATCTTGACGCTTAATTCCTGTGCAATCATATTTGGAGCCTTCCGTTTTAATTTAGCCAGGGTAAAGCATGGAAATGCCAAATCGCCGTGGTCCTGATTTTTCGGCTTTTCAATCAGTAGCTCCAAGTCAGAAAGGCCAATTTCCCCCTCTAGTACTTCAAAAAGTATTTCAGCTAACTCCTTCTTAAAATTCATATTTAAAGACCTCCTTTTTTCTATAAAAAACAAAAAACTCTCATCTCTTGTAAAAAGAGACGAGAGTTTGATTATCCCGCGGTACCACTCTAATTGTTCGCAATGAACCAGCTTTCCCTTTGTAACGGAGAATTCTCCGGCATACCCTACTTTTTTCAGGCAGGCATCTCAAAAGTGCGCTTCGTTACCTGTTTCGTATCAGGCTCCCACCGTCCCTGACTCGCTATCCCTTCCCAGATAACTACTCTCTTTTTCATTGATTTTTCCGAATTGATTATCAGTTATTATACTGGATAAATAAGGATTTATCCAGAGGCTGATGATTATTTTTTTCGCTCTGGAAATCCTAATAATAAAGGAGGGATTTTTGATGGCCAGACGTAATAAAATTCTAGTCCCAGAAGCTAGAAGAGGATTGGACGAACTTAAGGCGCGGGTCGCAAATGCCGGGAGCCCTGAGAATGCAAAATTTGAAGCAGCCGAAGAAGTCGGTGTTCCATTGAACAAGGGTTACAATGGACAACTCACATCCGAGCAAGCAGGAAAAGTTGGCGGCAGGCTAGGCGGTAGCATGGTTCGCGAGCTTGTTAAAATGGCGCAGCAAAACTTAGCGAAAAAATAATAGGACTTGGGGCCGGTTTGCTGGCCTCATTTTATTGCAATAGGAAGTTTCAAAAAAGTTTGACGATTTTGTGACAAAAAGTTTGACAAATTTGTGACAATTGGTAGAATATTCAGTAAAGGGGAGTTGATCGCGATGCAAATCAAACATTTAAAAAGCTTATTTACCTTCAAAAAAATAGCAATCTTCGGAAGCGGATTAGGAATCATTCTTATTTTGTTAGGTCAATTTGCAAGCGGTTTCAATTCGTTTTTCTTTACGGCACTTGGATTTGGCATCCTGTTAGGCGCCGTGGTGAATTACCTGTTTGGAACGTTTATCAGCTTAATGGAAGAGTATACAATTAAGAGCAAAGAAGAACCAACATTTGCAGTATCCTCGAAGAACTTTTATCATTAAAATATAGACAAACAGACATGTGCTGGCTCGGAGCACATGTCTGTTTTTTTAATCAGATAACCCTTTTAATAAAAATACCTTTATAATCTTAGCGATTTGAGGCGAACTGAGTGGTTCATGATTTCTTTCCCAATCAGAAACAAGAGCAATATACATTTTTAACAGCAGAAAGCTGGTAATTTCGGTGTTTGTGGGGGGAATGGCGCCTTTGGTCATTGCTGTTTCAATTTTCCCCTTTAAATAAACAATAATCTCATTTTCAACACACTGGAGCTTTTCCGAAACGGCTAAAGTCCCCATTTCCTTTTCTTCTTGAACGAGCTTGATCATCAGCTGGTGCTGTGAGCGAAACTCCAATAACCGATAAAGGGCCCGGTGAACATTTTCCGTAAACGGCAAATCCGGTTGAATGACGTCCTCTGCCTCAGCAATCATCTCCTTCACCAACGAAGAAATAATCTCTTCAAACAGTTCTTCTTTATTTTTAAAAAAAGTATAAATGGTTCCTTTTCCAACATTTGCGAGCTTTGCAACCTGGTCCATTGTAGTGGCTTTATAGCCGAATAACGAGAATGACTTCGTTGCCGCCTCTACAATCATCTTTCTGCGATCGAGTGCCATTTTCTGAACTCCACCTTTATGACTATTTTAGTTCTATGGTCATTATTATGTTTTTACTATAACATAGCGCTTTTGGGGATTCAAATCCTTTTGGAAAGTTCTTGGAAAATTATGACCCCGTTGATCGATAGTGTCTAACACCAATTTGCCAGATTAGCAAACAAGGAATAAAAAACAGACTTCCCATTACCGGTGTCAACATATACAAAAGGTCATTGCCGTTACTTTTCCCAAGAATATATAGTAACGGCAAATAGTTAACGGTCCCAAATGGAATGACATAGGTAAAGAAACGAGTGACCCATTTTTGATAGATGTTTAACGGGTATTGGGCCATCTCCCTGCCGCCATCGTTAAAAATATTCGCCACTTCAAGACCTTGTACCGTCCAAAAACACATCGTAGCCGCAAGCATATAGATTCCTGTGAAAATAAAAACACCGCTTGCCACCATTAGCACGAGGGTCAAACCTTTAATTGGGGTCCAATCAATTGACAGATTGTTCAGGGACCAGATTAACACAATCGCACTTTGAAGCAGCCTACCTGCTCTTGTAAACTCAAATTTTGACCCCAGCACTTGAACAAACGTACTTCTAGGCCGTACTAGTATACGATCAAAATCCCCCCTGATAATCAAGTTCGAAAACATATCGTATCCTCGAGCAAAGCACTCGCTCAAACTGAACGCCATGTGAATAATGGCAAAGCAGAGCGCCACTTCGAAGAACTGCCAGCCTTTTATTTGCCCAAACCGTTCGAATAAAAAGTAAAGACCGGCAAAAACAGCAAATGGAATAAAAAATTGGCCAATTGAAAGCAGCCAAAAGGATGTGCGGTATTGCATTTGTGATTTAAATAGAATTAACAGGTATTTATAATAAAGGCGCAACTTCAGTCAACCTCCCTGGACAACGACTTTTTTTATTACTCTGTTAAGAGACAGTCGTCCTAATAGGATGAGAGCAAGTAAAAATCCCAGCTGAATGACGATCCCAATAACCGCTTCATTCTGCGGGATATGGCCTGAATAGACCCTGAACGGAAAATCGGCTGTCCAGCGAAACGGCAGGACATAGGCAATTTTCTGCAGCCACATTGGCATCAAAGGTACGGGAATGATTAATCCTGCAAAGAACTCCCCTAGGACTGAGAATATCAAAAGCGAGCCAACAGGTGACATCGTAATAAAAACAGATATATATAAGAACATGGACATCGCAACTAACAGTAACAGACCCAGGAGCAGACTGCTTAAGAATAATAGAAAGGTAGTGAAACTTGGTGGAAGTGTCATGTTGTAGGGATGCGGCAAGAAAAAGGAAATGAATAAAATCGGAAAGCACCGCAACAAGGCACTCGATAACCGCTGGGCAAGAAGCTTTGCATACCAAAAACCATAAAGCTCACAAGGTCGGCACAATTCATAGGCAATGGTTCCGCTTGTAATTAAATCAAACAGCTCGTTATCACGAAACCACATCGTAATAAACACCAGAAAGGCCTGCTGCAGCCATATGTAAGTGGTTAGTTCTTTTAAGGAAATAGGTTGAGCATTGGCGGCAAATTTGTAAAAGGCTTCAAATACCATAATCGTAATAAAGCCCCAGAAAAATTGCGTCGCCACTCCCGCTAGTGCTGCAGCTCTGTATTGCATGCCATTGAGGAGACGAAGCTTTAAAACCGATAGATACACTTTCATATTTGGTACTCCTTATAAAGCTGAACGATGATATCCTCAATAGGCTGGGTTTCGATGGTGACGTCTTGGAGTTCGACCTGTGTGGTTAAATGGGTGATAACATCTGATGTCTTATAGTTTGCCGTGTCGACACTTAATACTGCGCGTTCCGGTGACCATGAGAGAATTGATGCTCCGGGTATTTGAATCGGATTTGCCGTTTGTTTAAATTCTGCTGTAATTGTTTTATGTGTACCAAACCTCTTACGTAATTCTTCTAATTGACCGTCATACAGTAAGCTGCCTTTTCCGATTAAGATCACTCTTTCCGCAAGCGCCTCGATATCATTCATATCATGGGTGGTGAGGATGACAGTTACTCCTTTTTCTTGATTGATGGTTTTGATAAATTGCCGGACGGCGATTTTTGAAACAGCATCCAGCCCGATGGTCGGTTCGTCTAAAAAAAGTATTTTCGGATTGTGAAGGAGGGAAGCCGCAATTTCACAGCGCATCCGCTGCCCTAGACTTAATTGGCGGACGGGTGAATCGATGATTGTTTGCAGTTCAAGTGTTTCGATGAGAAGGTCTTTGGTAGTTTTATAATCTTGTTGCGGTACCTTATATATATCTTTTAGCAGTTCAAATGAATCCATCACCGGGACGTCCCACCAGAGCTGGGAGCGCTGGCCGAAGACGACGCCGATATTTTTTACATACTGGGTTCTATTTTTCCAGGGGGTGTATCCCATAATCGTACAGCGGCCGGAGTCAGGCAGCAAAATCCCGCTCATGATTTTGATTGTTGTCGATTTGCCCGCCCCATTCGGACCAATATAACCGACGATTTCACCTGGCTTGATTGTGAATGAGATGTCTTTGAGCGCCTCTACAATCGTGTATTCCCGATGGAAAAGTGCTTTCGCCGCCTGCCTTAGGCCCGTTTTGCGTTTGGCGATCTTATAGGACTTGCTAATGCCTTCTAATTGAATCAATTTTGGAATCGCCTCCTTGATTCTTTGTCATGGAGGAAAATAATAACATCTGGTTCTTTGTTATGTCAATAATTTTCTGAATTGTAATAAAACATTCATGTTTATGGACATTTTGGACTGGTATTTTTTTATAAAATGTTGGTGAAAGGATGTGGCATATGATAAAAAAACCACTAACAAAAACAGCTGAATTGATTATTTTAGGCATTTTAAACACGCGGATGGTTTTATCTAAAGAAGACAAGCAAGTCTATTTAAGGCTTAAAAAAGGCTATGAAGGTGAGGTGAAGTTTAATTCTTTGACCGAAAAGCTTGGTTGCGAATGTTTGATATTAAATGGGCTGCTTCTTGAGTTTAACGGTTCTAAGTTCCAAATTGATTCATTGATTATTACACAACCAAGGATTTACATGAATGAAGTGAAAAACTTTGAAGGTGAATATTATTATGAAAAGGAAAAGTTTTATTCTTTAAATGGCACCGAACGAAAGGATCCTCTAATCCAGTTGAAACGAAGCTCATCTCACCTCCGCCAATTACTCCAAAATTTAGGGCTATATATGCCCATTGAGCCCTGGGTTGTTCATATCAATCCCGAGTTCACCTTATATGAAGCCCCGCGAACCGAGCCCATTATTTTACCAACAAAGGTTAATAGCTACTTGAGAAAATTAAATACGACGCCGTCAAAATTAAACGGAAAGCATGAGAAGCTGGCTGACAAATTAATTTCACTTCATATTGATGAGTCTCCTTATTCTAGGCTGCCGCCTTATCACTTTGACAGTATGCGAAAGGGGGGCACTTGTAAGGTTTGTGATTCTTTTTCAATCTTTGTTCACGGGAAGAATTGTGTGTGTGGTGATTGCGGTCACATAGAGCCGGTTGAGGCTGCGGTAATGCGGAGTGTGGAGGAATTGAAACTGCTTTTTCCGGAGGTGAGGATTACTACTAGTGTGGTTTTAGATTGGTGCAAGGTCTTTGATTCTAGGAAGAGAATTAGTAGGATATTAGGGAAAAACTATAAAATTATCGGTGAACATCGTTGGACTAATTATGAGTAAGATTTTTGAAGATATTATTTTATTTTTTTAGCTTTGTGTGTATTCTTAGTTATTTTGTCCTTTGGTCCTTTTCTATGGGACATTTTCTCTATGTCTCGTCACCTTTTTGTCCCATAGACCTCTTCTATGGGACATTTTCTCTTTGCCTTTCCACCTTTTTGTCCCATAGACCTCTTCTATGGGACATTTTCTCTTCGCCTTTCCACATTTTTGTCCCATAGGCCTCCTCTATGAGACATTTTTTCTTTGTCTTTCCACCTTTTTGTCCCATAGACCTCCTCTATGGGACATTTTCTCTTTGCCTTTCCACCTTTTTGTCCCATAGATCTCCTCTATGGGACATTTTCTCTTCGCCTTTCCACCTTTTTGTCCCATAGATCTCCTCTATGGGACATTTTCTCTTTGCCTTTCCACCTTTTTGTCCCATAGACCTCTTTCATGGGACAAATCGAAGTCATTTATTACCTTCTAAGTTTAGTAAAAACTGTTTCATCTCCAAACCACCGCGATAGCCGGTTAGTTTTCCATCTTTGCCAATGACTCGGTGGCAAGGTACCGTAATGAGAACTGGATTGGCGCCTATAGCCGTCCCTACTGCCCGGACCGCAGCAGGTCTTTTTACCATTTCGGCTATTTGTGAATAGGTATAGGTTTGTCCATATGGTATTTGATTTAATGTGTTCCATACTTCTTGTTGAAAAGCAGTCCCATGGATATCAACAGGAAACGTAAACGATTTACGTGACCCCTTGAAATACTCGCTTAATTCCGCTTTATATGGTTTTAGCACAGTATGATCCTCGATTAATTCCCTATCAAAAAATCGCCTCTTTGCCCATGTTTGCAAGTTTGCAAAGGGGGCATTAGGGCTGCCTACATAACACAATCCCTTTGAAGTAGCAGCCAAAAAAAAGCGCCAGTCTTCATCCTCAAAAAACGACCAATATACATTATTGTTCATAACTCCGTCTCTCCTGTTTTCTATATTCAGCTGGGGTGATCCCCGTTTTTTTCTTAAAAAGCGTTATAAAATAAGGTGTGTTTGATAGTCCAACAGCTATGCCAATTTCAGATACTGATTTATTGGTAGTAATAAGGTAGTTAATTGCTTTTTCGATGCGCACCTGCTGAATGTATTCTAACGGACTCATTCCCTTCAGCCGGTTAAAGGTCCTCTGTAAATGATAGTGACTTCCATGCCCGATTTCCGCCAATTTTTCCAAACTGATTTGCTTATTAAAGTTTTCGTTAATCCATTCAACTATTTGCAGGATCCATTCAGCATCAGGAAGCCGTAATCCATCTGGCTTGCATCTTTTGCAAGGTCGGAAGTTCTCGGACAAAGCCATCTTGGCATTTTTAAAAATAAGGACGTTTTCGATTCTAGGAGTTCTTGATTTACAAGAAGGTCGGCAAAAGATTCCGGTCGTTGCAACGCCATAATAAAAACTGTCATCATAGGAAGAATCGTTCTCGACAATCGCCTTCCAGTATTCATCCGGAATCTGTGGCTTCTTTTTCATAGAATCACCTCTGCATTCATTATATCCCAGACAACTGATGAAAGAACGCTTTTGCCGATAGAATAGCAAGATAACGAAATAAGACCAAATTTCTAATCAAAAGTTATTTTCCATTATTTCACCCATTGTTTATAATAAGTTTGGGGTGAAAAAATGGCGCGTGAACGCAAATTTTCTTTAGACGATTTATTACAAGCAACAAAACAGCTTCTTCTCAATCATGGCTATGAAGGATTTACCTTTAGTCTGATGGCTGATTCCTTAGACGTATCGCGTGGTGCACTTTATAAGTACTACGAAAATAAAGAAGAGCTAATAACTGAATACATGCTCTATGAAATGGACCACTTTCTTGGTAAATTAAAAGAAATAGAAGGGCAAATCGGATTTGAGGCACAATTTGACTTTCTACTAGACCTTATTTTCAGTAGTTCGGACATTCAAAAAATGATTAAAATTGGGCAACAGGTTCCGGTAAACATCAACATAAAAGTAAAAGAAAATAAGGAACAATTAGACAAACTTCATTTAAATATGTATCAATGTCTGCAAAACTTCCTCAAACTTGGAAAGGAAGAAAAGAAGCTAAATCCCAATATTCCAGAACCGTTAATTTTGGGATATATTTTTCAATCTGTAGCCATTCCGAATCATTTTGATATCCCCCATTCTGTATGGGTTGATTCCATTAAAGAAATGATACGGAACGGAATGTTCATAAAAGCTTAAATTGACACATATGTTACTTTGAAAGATAATGGAAGTGACAATAGTGTCAATTTATTTTTTCACCAAAGTGACACATGTGTCACTTTTGGATTTTTTATATCGAAGGGAGTAATGCAAAAAGATGAGATTATTCTTACAAGGTATTACCGATTATGTATCTACCAAAAAGGGAATGTGGGTTACCCTTGCCGTATGGTTAGTCGTTACGATTGTCTTGGCTCTGTATGCTCCAAATGCAAAAGACTATGAGGTATCAAGAATTGATTCCCTTCCTGATGACGTAAACTCTGTCGTTGCACAAAAAAAGATGGATCAGTATTTTCCCAATAACGAAGGAACACCTGCAATTTTAGTTTTCCAGTCCAAGGAAAACGAAATAGATTCCAAACAGATCATAGAATTTTTAGATAAAATCCAAAACGAAAAAATTAATGGAATCGCACAAGTCATCCCATTAGCGGCCTTACCTCCTCAAGCTGCAGCCGGTTTCTTTTCCGATGACAAGACAACGGCCATCATCCCTTTAACCTTTGATGCTGCTTTGGAAACAAAAGAAATAAAGGAATCGTTAAAGCAAATCAAAAAAGTTGCCGCTGACACAACTGATTTAAAGTTGTATGTGACAGGACCTGCCGGGATTGCCACCGACTCTCTTGATCTTTTTTCACGTGCGGATGTTGTCCTTATTTTATCAACAGTAGGTTTGATTCTTATTTTATTAATTGTGATTTATCGATCGCCGTTAATAGCATTGATTCCGCTCCTGGCGGCCGTCTTTGTCTATGAGGTCGTCATGCAGGTCCTTGGCTTAATGGGTAAAGCAGGGCTTGCCTTGAGCAATCAAACCATATCGATTATGTCGATTTTATTATTTGCCGCGATGATAGATTATTCCTTATTTGTTTTTTCCCGCTATCGGGAGGAACTCACCAATCATGAAAGTAAGTTTGATGCCATGAAAGCCGCAATGCGAGAAACGGGGATGCCTGTGTTCTTTTCAGGCGGAACGGTTTTAGCCGCAATGCTCGTGCTGTTTTTTGCCCAATTAGGCGATATCAAGAGCTTTGCTCCAACCTTCGCTACCACTATGCTCGTGATTATGCTTGCGTCGGTGACACTAGTTCCCGCTTTGTTTACCCTCTTTGGAAGGAAGTCATTCTGGCCTAAAATTCCGCGCGTTGGGGACCAGTCGGTGAAGAGTCATTTTCTGTGGGGGAAAATTGGCCGTTTCGTTGTAACAAAGCCAGGCGTTTCCGTAGTTGTGATTGGTCTTATCTTGTTGTTATCTGCTAGTAATCTATTTAATTTAAAATATGAATTCGATACGATGAAATCATTCCCTAAAGATATGCCTTCCCGCCAAGGCTATGAACTCTTGAGTGAGAAATTTAATAAGGGGGATCTTGCCCCAACTGCTGTCGTGTTTGAATCATCGAAGGCCGTTAATGCCGAAGAGCAGGAAACATTACGGAGTACGCTAGCCAAGCAGCCGCTTGTTAGTAATATCCGTTTATCTGAAACTGCCAAAGATAATACTGTCATTCAATATAGCTTAACGTTTAAAGGGAACCCTTATTCCGTTGAAACCATTGATGCCTTGGAAAAAATCATCAGCAAAGCTAAACAAATGTCGGCTGACAGCCAATTGGATGGTAAGCTTTATTTTGCAGGGGAAACCGCAGTGAAAGTAGATGACCGCGCGGCTAACAATAAGGATGTCCTAATCATTGTCTTACTGGAAACGATTTTAATTTTTGGACTGTTAATTGTCTTAACGAAATCCGTTAAAATGCCTATTTACATGATGGGGACGATCTTACTCTCATTCTTAGCTGCTTTAGGATTAGGAATGTTCTTAAGCAGTATATTCTTCGATATCGACACCATCAGTAACCGCGTCCCGCTTTATGCCTTTGTTTTCTTAGTAGCCCTTGGAATTGACTACAACATCATGCTCATCTCAAGGTTCCAAGAAGAGCGCCGAAAACATTCTGTGAAAAAAGCAGTTGAAATTGCCGTCGCCCATACAGGCGGGGTCATCTCTTCCGCCGGCCTGATTCTTGCGGCAACCTTTGCTGTTTTAATGACACAGCCAATCCAATTATTGTTTATTTTTGGCTTCATTGTCGCCGTGGGGATTTTACTGGATACCTTCTTAATCAGGGGAATTCTATTACCAGGTCTAATTGTTTTATTAGAGAAGGACAAAACGGTAAGCAAAAGTAAATAGATTCATAAAAAAAGGGCTTGTTAGATAATAACTAACAAGCCTCCGCTTATTGTTCTAATGGTTCCTCGATTTCAAATGGATTCATAATGCTTATATAATCAAGATTTATATCACTATTTGTATAGCCGCTTCCGTTCACAGAGTTCATGATCCCTGCTTCTTTGTCTGACTTATCAAATGGAATATAACCAAAAGACAAATCATTATTAGTAGCGCCAGTACAATGACCATTGCTATCCCAAAAGTAAAAAATTTTTTGTTCAGCATTAATTATTCTTCTCCTTTCAGCAATGACTGGCTGGAGCGAAAATAAAGCTGCTTTTGGGGTGCTGAAACTAATAGCCCTTTTCCGTCCGCTTCTATATAGATAATCGGCTTTAGACCGCTTCCCCACTTGGATGATGTTCCAGCCAATTGATAAGGAAACCGTTCCTTTTTTTGGTGGATTGCTCATCTCTTATTTCCTTTTCTTGATACCATTTCATCCCTTCGACTTTTTTCTCGTTCATATTATGTATTTGTTTTTCTAGATTATTTTTATCAAGGAATGCCTCTTTCCCGGAAGGATGTATTTTCCTCATCGAAGCATTCTCAACGTTAGAAATGTAAGTAGA
The DNA here is from genome assembly GCF_050477905.1 of Neobacillus pocheonensis. NCBI lineage: Bacteria > Bacillati > Bacillota > Bacilli > Caryophanales > Bacillaceae > Neobacillus > Neobacillus pocheonensis. Next base: position 17,031 of record NZ_JBCNAD010000014.1, read on the forward strand.
AAGCTCATTCGCTGGATATATGGACTGTTGTACTGGTACAGATAGGAAAGCGGCAGTCAAAAAAATGAAATTGGCAAAAAAGCCAAGCCATGCAAAAGGCCTATAGGTCTGCCAGCGTCCTTCTTTTCTTTTCAAAAAGCCATACAAAATCCAAACGCCAAGTGGCAATAAGATATCTGAATCGGGGTATCCCATAATGGCGGTAAATTAATAGAAAAGGAAAAAATACCGACGAGTACACAAATGAGGACTTTCCAGACTTTGGGCATAAATGGCTGTTTTTTCATAATGCAATAGGCGATTACTCCGATAACACACCATGCAAAAACTAAAGTAATTATGCTATTGAGATGAAGCGAAAAATCAAAATTAAGGCTCATATTACACCACCTTCTGTTTTAACATAAGTCACCATAACTCCATTTTAATCAATCGTTTGATTAGTTTTCCTATGCTAGACATGCCAACGGTTCCAGCCAATTAATCAATCGTTTGATTAGTTTTGTATGCCAGACATGCCAACGGTTCCAACCAATTAATCAATCGTTTGATTAGTTTTGTATGCCAGACATGTCAACGGTTCCAGCCAATTAATCAATCGTTTGATTAGTTTTTTACATAGAATCTGATTTGCTGGATTTGTTAGTATCAATTAACTTCTTTAATGTAGCATTGATATTATGCAAGGTTAATAGGATAAAACCTAACATGATAAATGTGACTATTTCACCTGTAAAAAATGAGATAATACCTAAAATTAACGCATAGACACCCATTAACCAACTATTCATTTTTAATCATCCCTTTCAACGCAATCTCGGCCTTTTATTAATTCTATGCACAGGTAATAATTTCCTTTACGGGATGTTATACCTTAATCTCTTTATAATAAAATAAAAAAAGAATCGAGAGGACGTACAAAAGGTACGTTTCCCGATTCTTTACGAACAAATTACTCAACCGTAACAGACTTCGCAAGATTACGCGGTTTGTCGACGTCGCAATCGCGGTGCAAGGCTGCATAGTAGGCAAGTATTTGCATTGGGATGACAGAGATAAGTGGTGTTAATAATTCATTTACTTCTGGAATGACGAAGCTGTCTTCGTCCATGTTTAGTCCCTTCATCGAAATGATGCATGGGTTTGCTCCACGGGCTACAACTTCCTTTACATTACCGCGGATACTTAAGTTTACGCTTGCTTGGGTAGCTAGAGCAATAACTGGAGTGCCTTCTTCAATTAAAGCGATCGTACCGTGCTTTAATTCGCCGCCAGCAAAGCCTTCTGCTTGAATATATGAAATCTCTTTCAGCTTTAACGCACCTTCTAAGCCTACATAAAAGTCAATACCACGGCCGATGAAGAAGGCATTTCGCGTCACTGATAGGAATTCTCTGGCAATTACTTCAAGCAATTCTTTTGAATCACAAAGAACTTCCATCGCATTGGCCACCAAGCCAAGTTCTTGAATCATGTCAAAGCCAATGTCTAATCCACGGCTTTTTGCTGTAACTTCAGCCATAATTGCAAGAACAGCTAATTGCGCAGTATAAGCCTTTGTAGACGCAACTGCAATTTCAGGACCTGCATGCAGTAACAAAGTATAATCCGCTTCACGCGAAAGAGTAGACCCAGGTACATTGGTGATGGTTAATGCTGGGTAGCCCAATTCTTTTACATTTACTAATACTGCACGGCTATCAGCTGTTTCACCGCTTTGTGAAATGAAGATAAACAATGGTTTTTCAGAAAGAAGCGGCATGTTGTAGCCAAATTCACTGGAGATATGAACCTCAACTGGAATTTTCGCCATTTTTTCAATGAATTGCTTTCCAACAAGGCCTGCATGATAAGAAGTACCAGCTGCAATAATGTAAAGGCGGTCAGCAGCATTCAATGCATCAACGATTTTCTCGTCAATCGTTAATTCCCCTTGCTCATTCTGATACGTTTGAATGATTTTACGCATCACAAGCGGCTGTTCATCGATTTCTTTTAGCATGTAATGAGGGTAGGTCCCTTTTTCGATATCGCTAGCATCTAGTTCAGCTTTATATGGCGCACGGTTAATGATTTCACCGTTAAGATTTTGAATGGTTACATGATCCTTTGTTACGATAACAATTTCTTTGTCCATTAATTCAACGTATTGGTCGGTTACTTGCAGCATCGCCATTGCATCACTTGCTACAACATTGAAGCTGTCACCTAATCCAACAAGTAACGGACTTTTATTTTTCGCAACGAAGATGGTTTCATTGTTCTCAGCGTCTAAAAGTGCTAAGGCATATGAACCGTGTAAAAGAGTTAGCGTTTTACGGAACGCCTCTAATACTTCTAAGCCTTCGTTAACAAAACGTTCAACCAACTGAACAATAACTTCTGTATCTGTTTCACTAACGAACTCAACGTTTGTTAAAAATTCACGCTTAAGAAGGTCATAGTTCTCAATTACACCGTTATGCACAAGCGTAAAACGACCGGATGAACTTTGATGTGGATGAGAATTCACTTTACTTGGAACACCGTGTGTAGCCCAGCGAGTATGTCCAATCCCAGTGTTAGCCATTACTTTCTCATCGACAATATTACGCAAATCAGCGATACGGCCTTTTTCTTTAAAAACATGGACTCCGTTTTCATTTTTTACAGCGATACCTGCTGAGTCATAGCCTCTATATTCAAGCTTTTCTAAACCTTTTAGTAAAATCTCTTTCGAGTCATTATTTCCAATATATCCAACAATTCCACACATTTTTCTTTTTCCTCCCTGATACAGGGGGCAAGAATGCTTTGGAGGCTTACCTTGCCCCCTTATCTCTGTTTTGGTCAGGTATCTGTCTATACCCTTTAAACATTACTGTTAGTATGCGCATTTTCTTCTCTTTGTGCATAAAGTTGCCTTTATGTTTTAAAGAAGAACTTTACGGCTTTGCGTCGTAGCCGGGAGGTATCCGCCGAAGTTTCGATAAACCTCCTCCTCGTCAACTAATCTAACCACAGAAGATTAGTTCAGGCGCTTTTAAAAACCAGAATCACTGCTGCCCACCTTTCTTTTACAAAATAGAAAAAAACGCTTTGAGAAACAAAGCAAGTTAATACTACACGATGAATAAGGATACGTCAACTAATTTCAATAAATAGACATTTTTTAAAACCTTTATTTTACATAATAAAATATGCATAAGGGGATGTAACAGTTCCCTTATGCATATAGACGTATGTTTTATTCTTTTAGTTCCATTTCTTCTTTTACAACCGTAACAATGCGATCCACGTATGATTCACAAAGCTCCTTCGTCGGTGCTTCTGCCATTACACGGACAAGAGGCTCGGTTCCAGATGGTCTTACCAGAATTCTTCCGTTTCCAGCCATTTCTTCTTCAACCTGTTCAATGATCTCTTTTACCTTTACATTATCCGTTACATGATGTTTATCAGTCACTCTTACGTTCACTAGCTTTTGCGGGAACTTCTTCATCTCGCCTGCTAACTCTGACAAAGGCTTCCCAGTTGCTTTCATGATATTCACTAATTGCAGCCCAGATAATAATCCATCACCTGTTGTGTTGTAGTCTAGGAAAATAATATGACCGGATTGTTCACCGCCCAGATTAAAACCACTCTTCTTCATCTCTTCGACAACATAGCGGTCACCAACGGCTGTCGGTACACTATGTATGCCATGTGTTTCAAGGGCTTTATAAAATCCAAGATTACTCATAACCGTAGAAACAATCGTACCGTGCTTTAGGCGTCCTTGTTCTTTCAGATACTTACCGCAAATGTACATGATTTGGTCGCCATCCACGATCTCGCCATTTTCATCAATGGCAATTAAGCGGTCACCATCACCGTCAAAGGAAAGACCCACATCGGCTCCTTTTTCCTTTACTAAGACTGCAAGTGCCTCAGGATGTGTCGAGCCGACACCAGCATTAATATTTAAACCATTTGGCGATGCTCCCATCGTAGACAAGTCAGCATCTAAATCAGCAAAAAGGTGTGTCGCCAAAGAGGAAGTCGCTCCGTGTGCACAGTCAAGGGCGATATGGATGCCGGAGAAATCCTCATCAACTGTATTCTTTAAATATTGAAGATACTTCTGCCCGCCTTCAAAATAATCCATGACCAAGCCCAGATCACCACCTACAGGTCTAGGCAGCTGATCTTCCGGCATATCGATAAGGTCTTCAATTTCTAATTCCTGGTCATCAGAAAGTTTAAAGCCGTCTGGTCCGAAAAATTTAATCCCATTATCCGCTACTGGATTATGTGAAGCCGATATCATGACGCCCGCCTGTGCTCCTAATGCTTTTGTTAAATAAGATACACCTGGAGTAGAAATGACACCAAGACGCATAACCTCCGCGCCAATTGAAAGCAAGCCTGCCACAAGGGCTCCCTCAAGCATATGTCCTGAGATACGTGTATCACGGCCAATTAAAACCTTTGGACGATCTTTATCCTTTGTTAGCACATATCCGCCAAATCGGCCTAATTTAAAGGCTAATTCTGGTGTTAATTCACTATTTGCTACTCCACGTACCCCATCGGTACCAAAATATTTTCCCATTATAAAAAATCGCTCCTTCAACTATATTGCTAGGTATTATGCATTTTTGGTAATTGTAATTTTTGCTGTCGATAAATTGGGCTTCCAGTCTAGATTGGCAGGACCATCTATGTGGATGTTCACTTCATGACTTCCCTCATCCAAATTGGTTAAATCAATATATACATTAAAGTCCTCAGGACCTAATCCATCAACCATTGAACTGGGTCCATTAACAATCAAATTGATTAACTGATTAGTAGGATCATTAATCTCTGCTGTGTAGGGATCAGATAATCCATGGATTTTTAACGGAATTCCCGAAACGGTCTTTTCTTCTTGCTTTTTCACCAAGACGGTTACTTTTACCATTTGCGGGGTCACCTTCGTGATTCCATTTGAAATAATGACAGGGAGATTAAGGGTTGTGTTTTCGGTAATTTTACTTACATCCACTTCCACTCGAACACTATCGGTGTCTTTTAGGATATCTTCCGGACCAATAATGGTTGCTTCTTTTACATCCAAATCCATTGTGTCAATCGTAATTCCCGCCTGCGGTGTTCCTTTTTTGATTATATTGATTGGAACGGTTTTACTATTATTTTTAATAGGTATGGTCACTTTTACTGTTTCTGGTGCAACCACTGCGTCCAATTTATTCAGGTCTTTATCCAGAACCTGTACGTGAGCCTCTTTTGTAATTGTTTCTTTCAGTTTATTTTTCTCTTCTAATGTTGCTTTTACATAGGCGATTCGATCGATTACACTTTTTGCACCTGTGATTTTCACTTTATTTGGCTCGACTACAGGCAGTCCGACTGAGTAGCCTTCCTCCACCTGACTCGGATTAAATTCTGCTTCCACTTTAAACTCTTTGGTTATTTTTTCTTGGACATTTACAGTCACTGTAGCTGGTTTAATTGTGGCTTTTAATTTATCAGACAAATCTTTTACCTTAAGTTTTACTTTCTGCTTTCCAATCTTGGCTTCCGTCAAATCCACATACACTTCAAAGTTTTTTAAGGCACTTGTAGATTGAACATGGGTTTTCGGCCCTTTGATCGTGATGGAAACCGTGTTTGGGATGCCCGATACCACTAGATTTTCCGTATCATAATAGACATTTACAGGAATATCCTTTATGGTCGCAGAGGTCGATTCGCTCGGTACATTAATATCAGTTAGTTTATTCTCTTTGTTTGGAACAGTTGAATAAAGCAAAATGGCTAATAGTAAGGCAAGGATTTTGATAAACCATCGATTATCCATCAGTTTATCCATTATTTTTTTCCCCTCCAGTTCCAACGAGCTGAAGAAGCTTGTTTTGTTTTATTTGTCAGGAATAATTCGTTCGTGAGTAATTCTTTAAATTCTTCTGCTTTTAAATCACGATGAAGTTCTCCATTTTTCGTTAGGGAGATACTACCCGTCTCTTCCGAAACCACGACTGTAAGACTATCCGTTACTTCACTGATTCCCAATGCCGCCCGGTGCCGCGTTCCCAGTTCTTTTGAGATAAACGGACTCTCCGATAAAGGAAGATAGCATGCCGCCGCAGCAACATTGTTTCGCTGGATTATGACGGCTCCATCATGAAGCGGTGTATTCGGGATAAAAATGTTAATCAGTAATTCTGAAGAAATCATTGAATTTAACTGGATGCCGGTTTCTATGTAATCACCCATACCTGTTTCTCGTTCAATCGAGATTAAGGCGCCAATTCGGCGCTTTGCCATGTAATCTGTCGCTTTTATAATCGCTTGCACTGCTTTTTCCTGATCATCATCGTCGGGACTTGAGCTTCTCGAGAAAAACTTGCCCCTGCCTAATTGCTCAAGGGCCCTGCGGAGTTCCGGCTGAAAAATAATAATAATCGCAAGAAACCCGTATGTTATGACCTGCTGCATCATCCAGCTTAGTGTAGCTAAGCCAAAAAAATCACTGACTACTTTTACAAGAAGAATAACAAAGATTCCTTTAAGCAGCTGAACCGCTTTGGTTCCTCTTATAATATTGATCAGTTTGTATATGACATACCATACGAGGAGAATATCAACAATACTAGCTAAATACTTCCATATAGTAAAATCGGCAAACGGCATTGTTTTTCCTCCGTAATTTTCTTAAAAACAAATCAATTGGATACAACTTCATTATTATAGCACAAATCAACCTTGTACTTATTATATGTAACTGCTTAAAAAAACAAATCACTCATAAACGAGTGATTTGTTTTTTATTCGGTTTCAGGGTGTTAAAAAATATCGAGGGCCTCTTGCGCTGACTTTTTCATATGATACCAAATCCAATCGAACACCTCGTTCACTTCTTCTATTTGTCCTGTCACGTGACCCGCGGACGCTAGATACTTTTCGCCATTAATAACTGTTACGTTCCCCTGTACTTCCCCTTCGATTTTCAAAGTCCCATTATGAACGACAACATCGCCCTTGACGACTTCGCCTTTTGGCACAATGACCGTATTATTCTCCACAACTAGATTTTTTTGTTTGGAAACCGAGAATTCCCGGTCTTGATTCCAAGTGGATAATACGCTTGCCACCATTAAGATAATGAATACTGAGGCTGCCGCAAGGATCGGATGGTTTCTCAGTACCCTCCCCATCCAAACCTTTTTCTTTTCTTTAGGCAGACGCGCAAGGACATTTGCTGTAAAATCAGCCGGTGCCTGCATGGTAGAGATACTCTTAACAAAAGCAACTGTCTTATTAAGTTCATTAAAAATAGCCTCACACTCTTTACAGTCTCGGAGGTGTTCTCTTAAAATTCGTTCTTTTTCTGAATCAATTTCCTCATCTAAATACTCGTGCATGAGATCGATGATATGTTCTGGACACATGTATTCGTTTCACCTCAAACATAACGTAATTGTTGTCTTAATGCTTCTCGGCCTCGGTGAATTCTTGTTTTTACTGTCCCAAGAGGAAGATCAAGAATTTCACTTATTTCATTTAAAGATAATTCTTCTATATATTTCAAAACGATTGCTGACCGATATTTTTCTGGCAAGTTTAGAATTTCTTTTTGTACGATCTCCTTCAGTTCTAAGCTTTCCAATTCTTTTTCTGGAAGCGGAGTATTGGAAGGAATTTGAGAATACATCGTTAACCCCTCTGTTCCAGCTACTTCTGCATCTAAATAATGATCAGGCTTCTTTTTCCGCATTCGATCAATACATAAATTAGTAGCAATCCGAAAAAGCCAAGTTGAGAACTTTAAATCTTGGTTAAAGGATTTTATATTCACATAAGCACGGATAAACGCTTCCTGTGCCACATCCTCGGCTTCATGTCTATTTCCAAGCATCCGGAAACACAACTGAAAGACACTGTTTTTATATATTTCAACAATTTCCCCAAAGGCATCCTGATCGCCTTTAATCACTTGTTTTATTCTTTTTTTTACAATAGCATCCATTAACGTTCTTCAGCTCCATTACGCTATACGTTCTATACGAAACGATAGCAAAAAAGTTTCGTTTTCAACGAAAAAACTTCTAACACCTATAATATTAGCAAAATTTTACTAAAAAGGCTCAAATTCAAGTTTATAGATTTTCGAGGAGGGAGATAAAAGTAATAATATATGGGAAAGAGGTCATGGCTGTAGTGGATGCTCAACTCAATGAATTATTAGCGGAGATTGAAAGCTGTCGAAAAGATATGGTTCGGTTAGCATTTGAAACAACATTTGCCAATCAACAAGTGCTTGAAGTTAGCAAAAAGCTCGACTCTTTACTTTATGAGTATACTCTATTAATGAAAAAATAAAGCAGCTGCATCTCGAACCGATGCAGCTGCTTTATTTTTATAGAAGCTTTTCACCAAATAGAGATCCCATTAATCCTACTGCGATTTGAGCTGTTTTATTTTTCTCATCTAAAATTGGGTTCACTTCTACAAATTCAGCCGAGGTAATCAGTTTTGCTTCCTCTAGCATTTCCATTGCGAGATGGCTTTCACGATAGCTGATTCCCCCCATAACTGGTGTTCCAACACCAGGACATTCACTTGGGTCTAAACCATCAAGGTCTAGTGATAGATGAACTCCATCTGTTCTTTCTTTCAAGTATGCAATGGTTTCTTCCATGACAGCGGCCATCCCTAAGCGGTCGATTTCATGCATAGTGTAGACTTTAATGCCTGTTTCTTTTATTAAAATTCTTTCGCCCTCATCGAGAGATCTAGCACCGATAATGACTACGTTCTCCGGCTTAACTTTCGGGAAGTAACCACCAAGTTCTGTTAACTTTTGATGTCCTAATCCTATACTGGCAGCTAAAGGCATGCCGTGGATGTTCCCTGATGGGCTTGTTTCTGCTGTATTTAAATCACCATGGGCATCGTACCATATAACACCTAGGTCTTTATAATGTTTCGCGACACCCGCTAATGTCCCAATCGCAATACTGTGGTCTCCGCCAAGTACAAGTGGGAATGCACCTGATTGAACCGCTTCATCAACCTTTTCTGCAAGCAGGGCGCTTTTCTCTGCAACTAAATCAAGGTTTCGTAGATTCGATTCTTTATCTACTACGACTTCTGGTCTACCGATTGCTATATCACCTAAATCATGGATTTCATCAAATAGCGGCTTAAGTCGCTCATTAATCCCCGCATAACGGATGGCGCTAGGCCCCATATCCACACCGCGGCGCATTTGTCCTAAATCCATTGGCATCCCAATAATTGAAAGTTTTTTGCCCATATCAAAATTCCTCCTACCCTTTTATACGTTCTATTTTAACCGCTTTCATAGAGATGACTCAACTCGACAAAATTTTGTATATATATGCGTAGGAGGGGTGGTACGGTACCTTTTAGGAGGAAGATTTCGGTTCGCAGATAAAAGTGGATTTTCCGCAGATAAACCTACTTTTTTCGCAGATAAAAGTGGATTTTCCGCAGATAAATCATGAATTAGCGCAGATAAATTACTTAGAAGAAGCAAATAGGAAAAATAATTAAAGTTTTCCTAATAAATCGATCGTATTTTGTATGTAATTCTCTTTTTTTAATAAAAAAAGCCTTAAATCAGCAAGATTTAAGGCAAAATTTTATATGTAGTGTGATGGTGGAGCCTAGCGGGATCGAACCGCTGACCTCCTGCGTGCAAAGCAGGCGCTCTCCCAGCTGAGCTAAGGCCCCATCTAATATGGAGCGGAAGACGGGATTCGAACCCGCGACCCCCACCTTGGCAAGGTGGTGTTCTACCACTGAACTACTTCCGCATATCCAAGAACAAAAACCCAAGAAAGTCGTAACCTAGGGTTGTTTGTGTTATTTTATGAGCCATGAAGGACTCGAACCTTCGACCCTCTGATTAAAAGTCAGATGCTCTACCGACTGAGCTAATGGCTCATATGGCTGGGCTAGCTGGATTTGAACCAACGCATGTCGCAGTCAAAGTGCGATGCCTTACCGCTTGGCTATAGCCCAATAATGATGTATTAATATCTAGTTTGTCCAACTTTTTTAAAATTATAAATGGTGGAGGGGGACGGATTCGAACCGCCGAACCCTGAGGGAGCGGATTTACAGTCCGCCGCGTTTAGCCACTTCGCTACCCCTCCATTTTATTAAAAAAGAAAGGTGCCGGCTAGAGGACTTGAACCCCCAACCTACTGATTACAAGTCAGTTGCTCTACCAATTGAGCTAAACCGGCACAAAATGAAAATTATTTTCGCTATCACGAAAAAATTATGGTGGAGGATGACGGGATCGAACCGCCGACCCTCTGCTTGTAAGGCAGATGCTCTCCCAGCTGAGCTAATCCTCCAAATTTATGAAAGTTATTTTCGCTATCACGAAAAAACTATGGTGACCCCTACGGGATTCGAACCCGTGTTACCGCCGTGAAAGGGCGGTGTCTTAACCGCTTGACCAAGGGGCCATATTAATTAAATATAGGTAAGCTTCCAAGCGGGCTCGAACCGCTGACCTCTTCCTTACCATGGAAGTGCTCTACCTACTGAGCTATGGAAGCATAGCTGATTCTCTTGTTGAAATTAAAATGGCTCCGCAGGTAGGACTCGAACCTACGACCGATCGGTTAACAGCCGATAGCTCTACCACTGAGCTACTGCGGAATAATATTAAAAGAGCCTGGCAATGTCCTACTCTCACAGGGGCGCCTGCCCCAACTACCATCGGCGCTGAGAAGCTTAACTTCCGTGTTCGGTATGGGAACGGGTGTGACCTTCTCGCCATTATTACCAGACTATTAAATCGACACTATTTTATTATAATGTCTTTTTTTGATTTTTCAAGAGGAAAATTTATTTTTTTCATTCCCTCAAAACTAGATAATGCAGAAGAAGTTTTTGTAAAAACGAGTTCGTTTTTAAGACTATGGTTAAGTC